>JAUIAI010000403.1 GCA_030425615.1 Gammaproteobacteria bacterium | reverse complement strand
GGGGGGGCGGAATGCGTGGATCCCGCGACGGTCAGCCGGTCGGCGAGGCCTGCTGATCAAAGAACGAGCCGGTCCTGGGAAGCTGCGGCAGGCGGATGTCGAACGGCTGGCTGCGCACCCGGCGCGAGCGGCGCCCGGCCACCAGCATCCCTTCGAAGCGATGCGGCATCGGGTTGGGAGAGAGTGGAACGGCGTCGTCGGCCGAATACACGGCGATGAACAGGGTGCGGGGCTCACGCCCTGCGTTCGGCGCCGAACCGTGCAGCAGGCGGGTGTGCATCAGGCAGACCGAGCCCGCCGGTCCGTGACAGGTCACGGCCCGGGCGCGGCTGGCCGCCTCGACCTCGTCCGAGACGGCCCCGGTGAACAGATCGTCGTGCCAGAGGGAATAGATCTCGTCGCGGTGCGAACCCGGCAGCACCTCCAGCGGACCGTTGTGCTCGTCGACATCGTCGACCATGATCAGCGCCGTGATCACATCGTCGTTGCTGTGCGGGGTGAAGGGGAAGTCCTGGTGCCAGCGCACCGCGGTATGGCCCCCGGGCTGCTTGGCATTGATCTTCGTGTGGTGCAGCTTCACGTCCGGGCCGATCAGCTCGGCGACGATCGTCGGGAGCCGGCCCCGCGTGGCCACCTCGAGATAGTCGTCGGACACCTCGATCGGTGCGTTGACCCGCAGCAGCCGGGGATTGTCCGGGCCGTGACCGGCTTCCACATGGAAGCGGGGACGGTCGTCGATGGTGCGTCCCCAGGGCGCGTCGTAGCCGCGGCTCTCCTCGACCCACGCCCGCATCGTGCCCTGAAGGCGGGCCAGCGGCTCCGGTTCCACGACCGCCGGCACCACGAGGCAGCCGTCGCGCCAGAACGCGGCCTTCTGTTCTTCGGTCAGTATTCCTTCGCTCATCCGCGAACTCCCGTTCGATCTGCGGTTTGGTTTCCCCGGCCTCAACGCGGCGGCGGCCAGGACAGGCGCACGGTGCTCCCGCCCGCGCCGTCGGGCTTCATACGCGCCCGGACCTCGATTGCCCCGACTCCGTCGGGGATGCGTACGCCGGACAGCGACCGGGTGAACGGCTGCTCGTCGACATGGGGATGCAGGAGCACACGCGTGCCGAGCACGCGGCCGTCCGGCGCCACCAGCTCGAAACGATCGCAATAGTAGTCCCAACCCGTATCCGCCGACCGGATGGTGACCGAGAAGTCGAACGCGCCGCCGCGGTCGCGCACGTCCACCGAAAGAACGTCGGCGGCGCCGGCGAGCGCGAACGACGAGGCCGTCATCGCGGCCAGCGGAAAGAGCGCGCGGGGCAGCCACCGTGCACGGCGGGCGGAAGCGGTGTGGAGTCCCATGGGTTGTCGGCTCCCTGGCAGCTTGTGAGTCGGGGTCAGTCGAACGAGAAGAAATAGAGAAGATCGATCGCGCTGTCCGAACCGGTCTGCGCCCGCAGCGACAACCGGTCGTTGATCTCATACTGTAAACGCAGCAGGTTCCAGACCCCGCGCACACCCTGTTCGTAGCTGACCCGTAACTTCGAGGACAGCCGCTTGGAGACGGTGACCACCTCGTCGCGCGCCGAACTCGACGACTCCTGGCCGGAGCCGGGCAGTCCGGTGAGCGCTCCGGCGTCGGTCACGAGTTCCTGCTGACCCGTGGTCGACGCGTAGCCGAAGCCGATGTTCTCGAGCCCCAGCTTGTCGGCCAGTCCACCGCCCGAGATGCTGCCGTCGTCGCGGCCCACGAGCGTCAGCGCCGCCTGCTGCAGCGCCAGCGACTGAGCCGCGGTCGAAGCGTCATCGAGCGGCGCACCGAGCACCAGCCAGGAGAGCTTCTCGGCATCGCTCATCGCCGGCGAAGAAAAGAGCTCGATCACGGGATTCAATGCGTTGCCTGTAATGGTCACTCCCACCTCGACCGGCAGGTTCGGGCGTACGGCCGCGAGATCGAGCACCGGATTGTCGATCGGGCCGTCGAAACGCACCTCGCCCCTGCGTACCGCAAGATCCTGTCCGTAGGCCTTGTAGGAACCCTCGATCAGCCGCACGGTTCCGTTCACGGTCGGTGACTCCGGCAGAACCCCACGGATGGCCAGCTCCCCGCCCAGGCGCGCGTTGACGCCGGCGCCGACCACCCTGAGCTGGTCGCCGAGGTTGACTTTGAGATCGCTGCGAACCTTCGGAGCCGGACCGGCAGGCACCTCGTTCGCACCGTCCGCGGGAGCCGGCGGCGCGGGCTGCCCGGCCGACGATTCGTCGACGATCGCGATGTCGCCCGGCAACGTGGGCGCACCCGATGACGCGATCTCGATCAGCCCGCTGCGCGCGCGCAGCTCGCCGGTCAGCGCCATGCCCTGCGCATCGCTGTCGAAGCGGGTCTGGCCGTCCAGAACAATGCGCTGACCGGGCCCGAGCGGCACGGCCAGCGCATCGGCGTCCAGCTGGAAACGTCCTTGCAGCGGCAATGCGCCCGGCGCGACCGGCGCTTCGCGGTCGAGAAGCGTCGCCCGGCCGGTGAGCGTCATCCGCCCCTCTCCGCTGGCCAGCCGCAGCCGCTCGAGCGTGAGTTCGCGCCCCTCCAGACGTGCGACGAGACTGCCGTCCTCAAGGATCCACCCGAGCGCGGGTTGGCGTACTTCGATGTCCCGTCCACTCAGGCGCGCGTCCAGGCGGGGCTCGAGCAGCGGGCCGCTCAGGTCGCCGGTCAGTGTCAGGCCGCCATCCACCCGGAGCTCCTCCCCCGTCCAGCGCCGCGTGAAAGCGAGCGAGGGCACGGTCAGCTCGACCAGGCCGTCGATCGTGCCTTCGGTCAACGTCGCCTCGAACCTGTTCCGTCCGCCCAGAACGCCGGTCGCCTCGGCACCGGCGGGCTCGGCCAGGTTCAACGCGATCCTGCCGTCCAGATCGGCCGGGCCGGACCCACGGACCTCGACGCGGCCGGCGAGCAGGAGGTCGGGCACCCCTTCGGGCAGACTGACGGCGGCCGGAGCGAGCAGCGCCTCGAGGGACAAGTCCCGCCAGCCGGCTGTCAACGCCCCTTGTCCGGTGGGGGGCTCGAACGCCAGTCGTGCGACCGACAAACGGCCGCGCGCCAGTTCGAGATCCAGGTTGTCTGCCTCCAGAGCCGCGGGCGCGGCAGTGATCGCGCTGGCGCCGCGCTGGCGCACACCGAGGGTTCCGTCGACCCTCAGATCGCTCAGCCGTCCCTGCCAGCGCGGATCCTCGAAACTGCCCGCCGCCAGAGAGAGTCCGCCCGTCACGGTGGCCCGCAATGCATGGTCACGCGCACGGGCCGCCAGCTTGAGGCGGTGCTCCCCGAGCCGCCCGTCCAGCTCAGCCGAGATCGCCCGTATCCGCTCGCCGCCCGCGTTCACTTCGTTCACGGTCACCCTGAGCTTCGTTCGTTCTTGCTCCAGCGCACCGCGGCTCAGCGGCGCGGACGCCTCCAGCGCGAGCCCGCTCACGGCCGTCGCACCCTCGCCGTCGCCGACCCTCAGGCTGCCTGCGCGCGCCGTCAGCGCCGCGGTGGCGGCCTCGAAGCGACCGCGAACGGAACCCTGTACCGAGAGATCGCCCGCGACGGCCGGCGCGAACGCCGCCAGATCACGGAGCCGGACGTCGAGTTCCAGGACGTCGTCCTGCCGGCCCAGCGCACCGTCGACCCGCCAGCGGTCCGGCCCGTGACGGACGTCGATCCGCAGTTCGTCGAGCCGGCTGAGCTCCGAACCACCGGCCAGATGCGCCTGCCCCCGGACCAGGCCGGACAGGCTCCGTCCCGCCAGCCGGCTGTCCGCGATGTTGAGCGTGAGCTCGGAGACGGCGTCCTCACTGACCTCGGCCTGCAGACCGAAGCCCGCGTTGAGCTCCGAGTCCCCCCACCGCTCCCCGGCGGGCCAGCCCTCGCCGAGCCAGGCCGCCGGCCGGATGCGGTGGAGCTGGCCGGCCAGCGCGCTCCGGTAAGGCGGCTGCACGCCGACTTCTCCGGCCGCACGCACGGCCGACTCCCCGACCGCGAGCTGCAGGCGCTCGAGGCTGAGCGTACCCGGATCCAGGCGCGCCTTCAGATCCAGCCGCCCGCGTCCGCGCAACGCCGGCGGAACCCGGCTGGTCGCGGCGGGCCGGGCGGGCTGGTCCAGCGTCGCGGACAGCCTGCGCCCGCTCAGGCCGACTTCGCCGGAGATGCGGGTCGGCACACCGGCAGCGAAGACCCCGGCATCGAGATCCGCGAGGCGCAACGTTGCGACTGCCTCCGGCAGCCGCCACG
>JAUIAI010000402.1 GCA_030425615.1 Gammaproteobacteria bacterium | reverse complement strand
GGGCGGCCAGAAAGCACCGCCGGCGAGGATCAGCGGCAGGAAGCCGCCGAACGTCGTCACCGTGGTGCTGACGATGTGCCGGCTCGAGCCCATCAGAACCGCGACCATCGCGTCGGCCTCACCGTGGCGCGCGCGCTCGTCGGCCTGCAGCCCGGTCAGGATGATGATGGCCGCGTTGATGGATACGCCGATCGAGCCGATCACCCCGATGATGCCGTTGATGCCGAACGGATACTGGAACACGGCCAGCGAGAACAGGCTGAGCCCGGCCGACAGTCCGCAGACCACGAAGGCGATTGCCGTGAGCCGGAACGAGTCGAACGTCATCACCACCACCGCGATGCTCAGGGTGACGATCAAGCCGAGCGGCGCGATGAGCGCGTTGACCGTATCCGCGCGGGCGTCGCTGTCGCCGCCGATCTCCAGCCGGTAGCCCGCAGGCAACTCGAACCCGGACTCGGCGATGCGCGCGCGGGCCTGACTCAGGGCCTCCTCGGGGAGCACGCCGTGCAGGATGAAGGCTTGCACGGTGTTCGTGCGTTCGGCGTTGCGGCGGGTGATCGCCGGCGAACTCGGGACCAGCGAGACCTCGGCCAGCGCCGAGAGCGGCGCGATGGTCAGTGCGCCGCCGCCGGCGGTCGGGGGCAGGGTGATCGCCAGATCGCGGACGGCATCGAGGTCGCCGCGAACCTGGTCACCCAGGCGCACCCGCACCGCGAGCTGCTCGGTGCCTTCGACCAGCGACCCGCCGGTGATGCCGTCCAGGTTGGCGCGGAGCTGGTCGGTGACCGCGGCCAGATCGAGTCCGAGCAGGCGCACGACCGGCTCGTCCGCGGCAATGCTCACCTTTGGGGCGGGCTCGCCCAGGGTGGCACGGGTTGCCGTCACCACCTCGACACGGGCGAGGAGCGCCCGGAGCTGCTCGCCTAGGTCGGCCAGGCGGTCGAGTTCGGGCCCGACCAACCGCAACTCGACCGGTGCGGCCACGGGTGGGCCCTGCACCAGACCGCGCACCAGCACCTGGGCACCGGGGGCCAGAGCGTCCAGCGATTGCTGGAGTTCGGGCACGAGGCGTTCGGTGGCGGTCGGGGAGCGGGTGGTGACCAGCGCCTGTGCGTACGCAGGCGCGCGCTCGCGGCCGCCCGTGATGTTGTAGTAGAAGGCGGGGGCCGACCGCCCGACGACCCAGGTCACTGCGGTGACGTCTGTCTCTGCGCGAAGTCGCGCGTCCAGCGCCGTGACGGTTCTGCGCGTCTCGGACAGCGCGGCGCCCGGACCCAGTTCGACCTCGATGTGGAACTGGTCGCGATCCACGCCGGGAAAGAACTGGGCGGTCAGCGTGGGCATGGCCACGAAGCCGAGCACGGGCAGCACCAGCGAGACCGAGATCGCCCGCAGCGGATGACGGACCGCCAGGAGCAGCGAACGCTCGAAGACGCGCCCGGGTCTCCCACCACCGATCCCCCGCGCCAGCACGCCGAGGCCGTCGCGGTCGGGCATCAACCGGCCGGCCAGCGCCGGTGTGACGGTCACGGCGACGACGAACGACCAGAGCAGCATCACGACCACGGCGATCGCGATCGAGCCGACGAAGTCCCCGGCAGGGCCGGGCAGCAGGATCATCGGCAGGAACGACAGAGCGGTGGTCAGAGTGGATGCGAGGAGCGGCGCGAACAGACGCCGCGTCGCGTTTCCGGCGGCCGCCAGACGTGTCTCGCCTTCGCGGATGCGGCGGGCGACCTCGTCGGTCATGACGATTCCTGCGTCCACCAGCAGTCCGAGCGCCACGATGAGACCCGTGACCGACATCTGGTGAATGGGAAGGTCGAGAAACCGCATCGTCAGCATCGTGGCAAGCGTGACGACGGGCAGGATGAGGGCCACGATCAGCGCGGCGCGTACACCCAGCGTCAGCAGGAGCACACCGACGACCAGGGCCAGGCCGAGGGCCATGTTGCTTCCCACCTCCGTCAGCCGCTGGGCCGTGTATCGCGACTGGTCGAAGGTCAGTGCCAACGCGACGCTCGAAGGCATGCGACCGGCAGCCTCGTCCAGACGCGCCCGGATGTCGGCCATCCATCGGTCGACCTGGAGCCCGTCCTCGAGCCTCGCGGCCACGAGCAGGGCGGGCCGGCCGTCGTGCAAGGCCAGGCTGTCGACGGGGCGGCGCTCGCCGCGCGTTACGACCGCGATGTCGCCCACCCGGGTCACCGCGCCCGCGGGCGTCTGCCGCACCACCACGTCACGGACGCGGTCGAGCGCCTCGATCTCGCCGGCCAGGGAGATCACCAGATCGTTGCGGGCGCCGCGAACCCGGCCGGCAGGGCCCTTGGCATCGGCCGCGCGGATCGCCGCGGAGACCTGCTGCGGGGTCAGTCCGACCGCGGCCAGACGGAGCGCGTCGAGCGTGACCAGGATTTCTTCTTCGGGGGCGCCGAACACCTCGACCGAACGGGTACCCGGCACGTTGCGCAGCCGCTCGGCCAGATCGTCGGCGTAGCGAGCCACGATGGGCATCGGCACGCCGTCGTGACGGGTGGACAGTGCCGCGATGGCGGCATAGGCGCCGGTTTCGGAGCTGAACTCGGGGCTTCGCACCCCGGCCGGGAACCGGGCGCGGGCGTCTTCGAGCGCGTCGCGAATCTCGGACCAGGTCTGATCGATGCTTTCGGCGTCGAGGGTGTCGCGCAGTTCGATCGAGACCACCGACTGGCCGGTGGCGGAGACGGACTGGATGGTGTCGATCTCCGCGATCTCGCGCAGCGTCTCTTCGATCGGGGTCGTCACCAGGGATTCGACCCGTTGCGGCTCGGCGCCCGGGAACGCGGTCTTCACCGTGGCGAAGAGGTTCGTGATGGTGGGATCTTCCTGCCGTCCGAGAGTGAGCAGCGCTGACAGCCCGCCCACGACCAGCACGAGAATGATCAAGGCGACCAGGCGCGGGTGTCGATAGGTATAGGTGCCCATCAGATGGCCTCGCGCCGGACGTGGTCGTCGCGGGCCAGTTCGGCGGGCGTCGGTCGTACCCGCTGGCCCTTGACGACGCGATGCACGCCGCGACTGACGATGGAGGCATCAGGCGCGAAGGTGCCCGTCACGAAGGCGCGCTCGGCATCGGCATGCAGGATCTGGACCGCCTCCAGGCCGATGCGCGGACCGTCGTCGGCCTCGATCACGGTCATGATCTCCCAGGTTCCCCGCAACCCGGCGCGCAGGGCGCTCACCGGTACCCAGGCCCCTGTCCCGGCGACCTGCTGGGACAGCGTGATCGTGCCCGTGGCTCCGGGGAGCACCGGCACTGATCCGGCTTCGAAAGCGAACAGGGCATCGTGGCTGCGGGTGGCCGGATTGAGTTCGGGCATCAGGGCCACGAACCGGGCCGCGACCGCGTCGCCGCCAAAGGTCACCGCCATGGTCTGGCCGGCGGTCAGGCTGGCCGCCAGCGCCGGATCGACGCCGGCGCGAAAGCGCGGTGGGCGTGCCTCGACGATGGACACCACGGCCTGACCGGGGCCGGCGGTGGCGCCTGGATCCAGGTGGCGGCTCGTGACCCGGGCGTCGAACGGCGCGAGGAGCACGGCCTTCTCCAGCCGGATGGCAACCGCCAAGAGGGCCGCATCGACCTCGGCAATGCGCGCTGTCAGTTCGGCCACGGAGGCGCCGTCCTGGTCGGCCTGCTGGCCGGAGACGAACCCCTTGGCACGCAGGCTGTCGCGGCGCTCGGCGGTGCGGCGCGCCAGCGTCAGCTGTGCCTCGAGCGCACGGCGGGCGGCCTGGTGGCGTCGGCGCTCGGCCCGCAGCAGGCGGGTGTCCAGGCGGGCGATGACGTCGCCCGCGGCCACGGAATCGCCGTCGTCGACCCTCACGTCGTCCAGTGTTCCGCCGCTTTCGAACGTCAGGACCACGGACCGCGCGGCCTCCACCTGACCCACGAAGCGCCGCTCGAGCGTGAAACCGTCACGCAGCGTGAGGAGCGTGGTTTCGACGACGGGGGTCGCAACTGGGGGCGGTGCGGGTCGGGAGTCGGCCCGCACCGCGATCAGCAGCGACCCGGCGAACACGGCTGCGGCCGAGAGCAGTACGACGAGACCCGTGAAAAGGGGGGCACCGAGGCGGCGAACCAGGCCGCGTGTTGACCGCTCCGGCGAGGCATCCGGTTCGGGTCGGAGAGGGTCTGGGATCATGGTCGGCTCCGGTGTAGACGAGGGTTTCAGGCGCGGGCGGCCGCATATATATTGACAATGTCCAGTGCAATATAGACA
>JAUIAI010000401.1 GCA_030425615.1 Gammaproteobacteria bacterium | reverse complement strand
AGCCATCGGCATGGCCGCCCGCGACCAAGCCCGATTGGAGGAAAGAGACTGTGCCCAAGAGCAGACCACCCAAGCCGAAACAGGAGATCAAGGAGGCATGGGAGCGAAAGATCACCAGCAAACGGCACATGAAACGGCGTGAGTCGGGCCAGAAGGAGTCCCGGCCCAGCGACTATCGAGACATCGCGCCCAGTGACGTCGAGCGTGCCCAGCACGCCGCCCGAAAGCGCATCGAAGACATCCAGCTCGAGCGCGAACTCGCGCGCGACACGGGCTACTGATGAACGCACTCATGGCCATGGCCAGCACCCTCGCAGGCACAGACACGCCCGCATCGCCGAAGTTCGTCGCGACCGACGAAGCGGCGTCGCAGGTTGTTGCTTTGCTGCGCGAGCGCGGGCCCATGACCGTGACCTCCGTCATGCGCCGTTTGTCCCTATCTCCGCATCAAGGTCTGCGCGCCTGCTTCCATGCCGTAGCCACCGGGCGCGCCACCGTCTGGGTGGTCTCGTCAGGCAAGCGCATGGGCACGAGCAATTACATGATGAGAGTGACCGATGACCCGTCGCGCTGACCTCAAGCCAATCGACGACGCAATCATCGCCGTCTTCGAGGAAGGCGCCAAGGTAGCCGCCGACTTGAACACGGCCCACGGACACGCTCGCCCACGCTACGTGTACGCCGCGTCGAGACAGACAATCGCCGAGATGCCAGCGGTGATGGAGGCCGCACTGGCGTTCGATTTCTCGATCACGGGATCGCTGGCCCGCATTTTCACCTGGCAAGGGGAAAGGGCCTACATCCGTGAACTCGTAACGCGTCGCCTACGCGCTCTTCAAAACGCCGGCAGGGTTCGCTTCGAGCCCAAGAACTGCCGCTGGTATCTGGTCTGAACATTCGATGAAACTCCCCCGCATCCTTCTGACCCCGCTGCGGCGCTGGGCGCTGCGCAAGATCCTGACCACTTCGGCCGACAAGGTCATCGGCGGACTCGGATCACCCTACATGATCCGCTGGTACGTTCTGCCGCGGAATCGCTTCCTCAACGTCTATCTACACCTGTTCCTGCGCTCGGACGACCCGCGCGCGCTGCACGATCACCCGTGGGAGTCGCTATCCGTGCTGCTGATGGGCCACCTGGTGGAGGAGACCCCGCAACACACGGGCGCAGTGGTGGAGGGGACCCTCAAGATCCGCACGGCTGCATCCCTACACCGAATCGAAATGCTGCCTGGCGCTGAAACCATCGTGCAGCAACGCGGCCTGGACTGGCTGAAGACAGCCGGTTGGCCATGGCGGGAGGCCACCGACGACACGCCGAGCGGCATGCGAGTTGTCGTGTGCCGGCCTGACGGCGTGAGCTACGTTGTTCCGGAGATCGGCTTGTGCTCGATCACCCTGTTCATGACGGGCCCGCGCCGGCGCGAGTGGGGATTCCTCTGCCCACAAGGCTGGAGGCCCTGGTACGAGTTCGTTGATCCCGTTGACGAGGGCGCTATCGGCCCGGGGTGTGGTGAGCCATGAACGAAGCCATTGAACTGGGCGGCATTCTGATCGTTCCGCTTTCAGCGCTCGGCATGGCGCTGGCCGCGCTGACGACGCTTGCCGCCTTCTACGCCGCATGGGTGATGTTCGGCCGCGACGAAAAGGATGGCCCCTTGACGCTCGGCCAGCGCTGGATCCTGGTCGGCTGCGTGCTGTGGATGCTGTTCCTGGTTACCCGGCAGACGCTGCTGAGCTGCCCAGCGTAGGAGACCGTCATGCCGAACGTGAAGCCCGGCCAGCGGGCCATTGCGATCAAGCCATCTGAGGCTGCGGGGCGCCTATTTGACGTTAAGAGCCCAGTTTCGGTGAGCTGGTTCCATCAGTTGGAGTGGGGACCCATCTGGTGGTGGTGCGAAACGCTCCAGCCCATCAAAGTCACGTTTGCAGACGGAGTGAAGTGGGTTGAACCCGGCACATTGGTCAAGGTTCCGGATTCGATTCTGCGCCCGCTACCCGACGACCCCGACGCCGAATCTGATCACCTGGCCGAAGACGTCGAATCGGAGGCATGCGCGTGAGCGACACGCATATCTTCCAAGGCGACTGCCTGACCCGCCTTCGTTCACTGGGCGACAACATGGTGAATTGCGTTGTCACCAGCCCGCCGTACTGGGGCCTGCGCGACTACGGCGTCGATGGACAGATCGGTCTGGAACCATCGTTTGACGCCTTCCTGGATCGGCTACTCGAGGTGTTCGAAGAAGTCCGCCGCGTGCTCCGGCCGGATGGCGTGGCGTGGGTGAACATGGGCGATAGCTACGCCGGCTCGAGAGGCTTGAGCTTACCCAGTCCAATCGAGCCCACTGCCGGGGAAGCGCGCACCGACAACCACGCGCGGACGCGCTCGATGACGGCCTCGCGGCGTCGGGATGATGCCGCGATTCCTCGTTCGGACATTCGCGTCCCAGGGTTGAAGCCGAAGGACCTGGTGGGCCAGCCCTGGCGACTGGCGTTCGCCCTGCAAGAACGGGGATGGTGGCTGCGCCAGGACGTCATCTGGCACAAGCCGAATCCGATGCCCGAAAGCGTTCGCGATCGCTGCACGAAGGCTCATGAGTACCTGTTTCTGCTGTCGAAGAGCGAGCGGTATTGGTGGGACACGGAGGCCATGAAAGAGCAGGTCAATGGAGGGGCTCACGCCCGCGGCCCGGGCAATCGGCGAATCGTGAAGTACGGCCCAGTGGATAGCCGACATCAAACGAAAGCTGGGCTGGTCAAGTACGCCGAGAAGGTCCGCGCGAAGCAGAACCCGAGCATGGACGCCGCATTGAGAGAAATGGTGTCACATCGCAATACACGCTCAGTCTGGTCGATCCCAAGCGAACCATTGCGAGAAGCCCACTTTGCGGCCTTCCCTCGTGAGCTCGTTCGCCGCTGCGTGTTGGCGTCCTGCCCTCCAGAAGGGACCGTACTCGACCCGTTCATGGGCAGCGGCACGGTAGGTGTGGTCGCACGCGAGTACGGCCGGTCATTTATCGGGATCGAACTCAACCCTGACTACATCGACATCGCGCAGCGCCGCATCAGCTCGGCTTCGCTGGGGCTACCGCTATGACTGAAGAGCACGAACCCCACCACGGCGACCCCTGCCCCCACTGCGGCCGCAGCGATCGCCCGCTGCGCTACGTGCGCCGCACCGAAGCGATGTCCCGCACGGGCCTGTCCAAGCGCACCCTACAACGCCTCGAGGAGGGTGCTCCGGAGAACGGATTCCCCGTCGCGATCGCCTTGACCGAGTCCAGCATCGCCTACGAAGAGGCCGCGTTCGAACGCTGGATGGCCAGCCGTGAACCAGCACGCCGGAGGGCCGCATGAGCAAGGATCCAAGGTGGCCATTTGGCCGCGGCCGCATCCCCCGCCCCACTCGACCCAGCCCGCCGGACGGCCCTGCCGCCCCGTTTGCCACGCGAAGGCCAATGCGATGACCACTCAACTGAACGGCACCCAGACCGCTCCGCCACAACCGATCCGCATGCGCTGCCCAAAGTGCGGCCGAAAGCTCATCTTCGCGCGCCGCTACGGCACCGCCTACTGCTCCTGCCCCACCGAAGAGTGCGCGATCAACCTGCAGGCCGACTCCTTCGACGTGCTGATCGAGCACCTTTCGAACATGGACACAACGACAGACCTCGACAAACACCACCAGGACGCAACCAAGCTGCTGAGCCACGGCCCTGCGGTCACCGCGCTATCCCGCCTCATCTTCGAAAAGAACGTAGAGATCGGCTGGGAACGCGACGGCGTGCGCACCGACCCGGGCACCGCGCTCAAGGACCCGCACCGCATCGTCCCGGAAAAGCTGGCACTGATCCACTCCGAGATCTCCGAAGCGCTCGAGGGCTACCGCAAGAGCCTGATGGATGACCACCTACCGCACCACCCCATGGTCGCGGTCGAGCTCGCCGACGCCGTCATCCGCATTTTCGACCTGGCCGGCGCCCTGAACATCGAGATCGGCACCGTCATGGTGGAGAAGGTCCTCTACAACTGGGAGCGCCCAGACCACAAGCGCGAGAACCGAGTGAAGGAAGGGGGCAAGCAGATATGAACCGCCCCGCGCGTGACAACTTCGACAATGCAGTGCACATCATGATCGACATCGAAACGCTCGGGTTGCGGCCCGATTCGGTCGTCGTTTCGATCGGCGCCTGCCGCTTGGGTCCGGTGGATGAACAAGGCAACCCAGTCGTGACAGACATGGTGCATTTCATTCTGAGCACCGAA
>JAUIAI010000400.1 GCA_030425615.1 Gammaproteobacteria bacterium | reverse complement strand
CGCGCGCGCCCGAGGCGTCATAGATGGCGATCTCCTGGCGGCGCAGCTCGGCGATGTCGCCGTCGATCAGATAGCACACCCGGTCGGTCATGCCGCCAAGGGCGATCGCGCCCTCGCCCGCCGTCGTTCATGCCGCCGAGCGACGCGCGGACCTCCCAGGTCACCTGAGCGTCGAGCATCGTCAGGGCGATCTCGGGCTGCGAGAAGACCCCTGGAAAGACCACCCTGACTTCGTTGCCGGAGATGTCCAGCGCACCCTCGCGCTCGGTCACGGAGACCGTGCCGGTGACGTTCTCGACCGACGGGAGCCTCGGGTCCCAGCGGTCGGCGCTGGGCGGTGGGGCCTGCGGGTCACGATAGGCTGCCGTGAGTCCCGTGAACGCAGCCTGCATCTCGTAACGGCTGCGCGGCGCGCTGGCGTCGAACCAGAGATTGAGCGCATCCACCTGACCCCGCGCGGTCAGCGGCACGAGCAGTTCACGCATGTCGGCCGGGAAGGGCAGCTCGCGGGCGAAGGTCAGCAACCGCTCGGCGTCGAAACGCTTGAGCGAGAACTGCCCGAGCACGGGACGGCCCTCGCGATCGAAAGTCAGCGTCTGTGCCCCGCTGCCGGTCTCCACCCGAGTCCCGCTGCGGTCGGTGGCCCACGCCTCGCGTGCGGACAGACGCGCGCCGCCGTTGGGCAGCGGTTTGACGTCGAGATCCAGGCGCGCCGTGGGCAGCACGACCTCGGCGTCATTGGCGCGAAGCTCCAGCCCGCGTCCGTCCAGCGACAGTCGACCGCCCGTGAAGCGGTTGTCGAGGATGTCGGCCCAGGCGCGCAGATCGCCGTGTCCGTCACCGGCCTGCACCGGGAAGCCGACGAGCCGCAGCAGCCGGCGCGCGTCGATCGCGCCCGCTTCGGCGAAAATCTGACCGTCCCAGGCGGCATCGTTCATGACCTCCGGCGTGCCGCGACGGCGCAAAGAGGCGCGCACGGCCGCCGGGCCGGAGAGGCCCTGCACGGCGGGAATCCGCACCGTGACCTGTCGGGTTCGCTGGCGGCCTTGCGCGTCCACGCGGATGCCGTCCACGCGAACCCGCTCGCCGATTCTCGGGTCTTCGTAGGTCACGGAGAGATCGGCAAGCAGCAGATCCCCCTGGGCGGTGAGCCAGTCGGGCAGGTCCCAGCGACGCGAGCGCGTGTCCTCGTCGCCATCACCCGGGCCGAACGTGTAACCGCCCACGCGCCATCGTTCGCGCGAAAGACGCTCGATGCCGATGTCGGCGTGCTCGACCAGCAGCGTGCCGAACCGCAGTCGCCCGCGAAGAAGGCTTCGCCAGTCGATCGTGGCGGCCACGCCACGCGCGGCCAGCAGCCGCCCGCCGTCGAGTTCGAGACGATCGAGACCGAGTGCGAGATCGAAGCCCTCGAGATGACCGGACAGCGACTCGATGCGGGCGGGCACGCCCAGACGCTGCGCGAGTTCGGCCTCGAGCCGGGGACGCCAGCGGTCGAGATCGGGCAGCACCCAGAACCGGAGTGCCAACAGGATCGCGGCCGCGATCCCGAGCGTTCCCAGCGCCGCCCAGCCCGCCACGCGCAGCCAGAGGCGGCTCCGGGGCACGACGGAGGTCAGGGGGTCATCTTCAGGCATTGGCAGGCTCGGACACCGCGGTCACGCGGCCGCCCCGCGCCGCGACGGGTATGATGGTCCGGCGGTGGCCGCGGCATCGTGCTCGCGAAGGGTAGCAGGCCGACCGGCAAGGTCGGCAGCGGGTGCGGTGCGCCGCGCCACAACTGCCCGACCCGACGGCCCCTCCCCGGCCGGACATAGGGCAAGACCCCGGGCCAGACCCCGATCGATCGCATGGCATTCGTTGCAGAAAAGCACTCCGAGTTCTTCGTCCGGACCCTGACGGCGCTGCGCTCGCGCGAGCCGGGCGCCGATGACCTTCTCAACGCGAGGGTGGCGCAAAGGGTGGACCCACCCTGGATCGAAGAGTGTTACGAATCGCTGCCGCCGGGGCTGGATCCCGACACCCGGCTGCGCCGTCTGCGACAGTGGGTGATGCTCACGCTCATGGAGCGCGACATGCGCGGCGAAGCCCCGCTCGAAGAGGTCTGCGAGGCGATGACGGCGCTGGCGGAGTTCGCGACCGGGCAGGCTCTCGAGATCGCGTCCCACGAGTTGCGCGAACAGTTCGGCACGCCGCGCGACGCCGACGGCACGCCGATCGACCTGATCGCAGTCGGCATGGGCAAGGCCGGCGCGCGCGAACTGAACGTCTCGTCGGATCTGGATCTCGTCTTCCTCATCCGCGGCGACGGCGAAACGGACGGTCTGAACGCGGCCGGGGAAGACTCCCGGCGGCGCGCCCAGAGCGCGCTCGAGTTCGCCCACCGGGTCGCCAGGCGCGTGCTCAACCTGTTGTCCGAGTCCACCGCGGACGGCTTCGTCTTCAGGGTCGACACCCGGCTGCGCCCGAACGGCGATTCGGGACCGCTCATCTGCACGCTGGGCGCGCTGGAGACCTATTTCCAGGCGCAGGGTCGCGAATGGGAGCGGTTCGCCTGGCTGAAGGGCCGGGTCATCGCGCACGGCCCGCTGGCCGACCCCACGGTGCACCAGCTCGACCGGCTCGCGCTCGAGATGATCGTCGAGCCGTTCGTCTTCCGCCGCTACCTCGATTACGAGATCTTCCAGGCGCTGCGAGAGGTCCACGGCCTCATCCGCGCCGAGGCGCGCAAGCGCGACCTGCGCCGCGCCGAGGGTCACGACGTCAAGCTCGGCCGTGGCGGCATCCGCGAGATCGAGTTCATCGCCCAGCTCTTCCAGATCGTGCGCGGCGGACGCGACACGGGGCTCCGGGACCGGGCAACGCTCAGGATCCTGCCGGCGCTGGCCGAACGCGGTCTGCTCGACGCCGAAGAGGCACAGCGGCTCATGGAGTCCTACCGGCTGTTGCGCCGCATCGAACACATGATCCAGTACCGGCAGGATCAGCAGACGCACTTCCTGCCTTCCAGACCCGCCGTGCGGGCCGACATCGCCGCCATGATGTCGATCAGCCCGGAAGACTTCGAGGCCCGTCTCGCCGAAACCGTGGGCTTCGTCGAGAAGGTGTTCGACGCGCTGCTGACGCCCGAACCCGCCTCGGCCAACGGCGGCGGCAACGGCACGCGCATGGGACCGCCGGAGGGCGAACAATCCGGCGCCCCGGACGACGGCGAAAACGCGGAGGTCGACCGTCATTTCGCCGGCCTGCTCGAGGGGGCACGGATCCAGGCGGCGAGGCCGGCGGCCCAGCAGGCGGTGCGAACCCTGCTGTCGCAGGCACGGCGGCAGGGCATCGGCCCGGAGGCCGCCCTGCGTCTGACGCGCCTGCTCGAGGCCATCTGCCGCCGGCCCGCCTACCTGGCGCTGCTCGCCGAATTCCCGCTGGCGTTCGAGCGCGTGCTGCAGATGCTGTCGGCGTCGAAGTGGGCCGCTGACTACCTGACCCGCCACCCCGTCCTGCTCGACGAGCTGATCGACGGCAACCTGTTCGCACCGCCCGACTACGAGGCCTGGCAGCGCGAACTGGCGCAGGCGCTGGCGGACGCGCGGCTGGGAGACGGCCCGGATACCGAACGACAGCTCGACCTCGCCCGGGAATCGCACCACGCGCAGATCTTTCGTGTGTTGTCACGCGAGCTCGCCGGCCTTCTCACCGTGGAGCGAGTCTCGGACGAACTCAGTGATCTGGCCGACCGCGTGCTCGCGATCGCCATCGAGACCGTCTGGTCGCAGTTGCGCCAGCGTTTCCGCGAAGCCCCCCGATTCGCGGCGATCGCGTACGGACGGCTGGGCGGACGCGAACTCGGCTACGCCTCCGACCTCGATCTGGTCTTCCTGTTCGACGACGAAGATCCGCAGGCGGTCGAGGCCTACAGCCGGCTGGCCCAGCGCCTGTCCACCTGGCTGTCGGTGCGCACGGCTGCCGGCCAGCTCTTCGAGATCGACCTGCGACTGCGGCCCAACGGCGAAGCCGGCATGCTGGCCACCAGCGTGCGCGGCTTCGAGTCCTATCAGCGAAAGTCCGCCTGGGTGTGGGAGCATCAGGCTCTGACCCGTGCGCGCTACAGCGCGGGCGACCCCTCGATCGGACAGTGGTTCGAGGGCTTCAGGCGCGAACTGCTCGCGGAGGCGCGGGACGTGGGCGCGCTGGCTAACGAGATCCGCAGCATGCGCAAACGCATGCACGAAGGTCATCCCAACCGCTCCGAACAGTTCGACCTGAAGCACGACAGCGG
>JAUIAI010000399.1 GCA_030425615.1 Gammaproteobacteria bacterium | reverse complement strand
CGGGAAGTCGAGCAGGCGGAACACGACGGCGCAGACGGCGAACACCACCATGAGCTGGATGTCGAAGGTGTTGAAGCTCACGAAGTAGACGCCGATGAGCGAGAAGAACAGGATCAGCGGCAGCAGGAAGCGTGAGGGGATGGCTAGGACCTGGGCGATCAACGGAATGAGCGGCAGGTTCAGAACGAGCAGCACCACGTTGCCCACCCACATCGAGACGATCACGGACCAGAAGACGTCCGGCTGGTCGAGGTATAGCCTGGGCCCCGGCTGGATGCCGTAGCCGATCAGCGCGCCGAGCATGATCGCCGTGGTGCCCGAGCCGGGAATGCCGAGTGTTAGCAGGGGCACGAAGGAGCCGGTGGCGGCGGCGTTGTTGGCGGTTTCCGGCGCGGCCAGACCGCGCACCGAACCCCGGCCGAACTCGCGGCCTTTCTCCGCCCCGGCCAGGCGCTGCTCGGCGCCGTAGGCGAGAAAGCTGGCGATGGTGGCACCCGCGCCGGGGAGCACACCGATGAGGAAACCCAGTACTGAGGAGCGGCCGATGACCGGCGCCATCTCGCGAACTTCCGCACTGCTGACCGCCATCGAACCGATGTTGCCGGCGGCGGCGCGTTCGGCGTCGCGCGCCCCGTCGCCGCGGTGCCGAAGGATGGCCATCAGCGCTTCGGAAAGCGCGAAGGTGGCCATGACGAGCAACAGGAACGAGATCCCGTCGACCAGGTCGATCATGCCCAGCGTGAAGCGGGGCACTCCCTGCGTCTGATCGGTACCTACCGTGGACAGCAGCAGTCCGAGCACTGTCATCAGCAGCGCCTTGATCATGCCCCCGGAGCCGGCGAAGGCGGCCACCGAAACGAGCCCGAGCACCATCAGCGCGAAGTAGTCGGTGGACTGGAAGGCGAGCGAGACGCGGGCCAGCCACGGGGCCGCCAGGAGCAGGAAGAGCGCGGCGATGACGCCGCCCGAGAACGAGGAGTAGGCCGCGATGGCGAGCGCCTTGCCGGCCTTGCCCTGGCGGGCCATGGGGTAGCCGTCGAACGACGTCGCGACCGTGCTGGCCACGCCGGGCGCGTTGATGAGGATGGACGAAGTCGAGCCACCGAAGATGGCGCCGTAGTAGACCGCGGCCATCAGGATGATTCCGCTGGCAGGCGCCAGACTCGCCGCGATGGGGATCATCAATGCGATGGCCGACATCGGGCCCAGGCCGGGCAGCATGCCCACGAACGTGCCCACCAGACACCCGAGCATCAGGAACCCCAGGTTGGCCAGCGAGAACGCCGTGTCGAGGCCGAGGAGGATGCCGTCCAGCATGGGATTCGTCCGTTGCGATGGCGCTCGTGAGCGCGGGCGGGCAGAGGGTCAGCCCGGGCCGGTGACCAGGGGCGGCCACGGTGCGACGTAGACGTCCAGCCCCCGCGCCATCAGCCACCAGAAGCCCAACGCGACGGGTACCGCCACGCCGGCGAGCTTCCAGGGCCGGCGCTCGCCGAGCAGGCGAAAGCCAATGGCGAGGAAGGCGGTGGTCGAGATCAGGAATCCCAGCGGACGGATGGTCAGGCCGTATGCGGACATCAGCACCAGGAACGCGACCGCCACGCGCCAGTTGAGTCCCTGCAGCGCGGGGCGCGCGCGGTCACCCGGGCGCGCCAGCAGTACGAGCGCCAGCAGGCACCCCAGGACGGCCAGGGCCTGCGGCATGGTGCGCGCGTGAAAGGCCTGGTCCGCCTGGAACGGAAGCAGCGGAATGCGTTGCGACAGCCAGCCGAATGCCACGAAGACCAGCAGCAGCAAGGCGGCGCCGATGCGATCCTTGCCCGACACGACCCGTACGCCTCGAACGCGGTTCAGGAGCGGTCTGCGCGCGTCAAAGGAAGCCGAGCTCCTTCATGAGCGCGCCGATCGTGGCCTCTTGCTTCTCGAGAAAGGCCGTGAACTTCTCGCCAGGATTGAAGATGTCCACCCAGCCGTTGCGGTCGCGCACCGTGGCCCACGCATCGGTGCCCGCCATCTTCTGCAAAGCGGCGATGTACTGCGCCTGCTTGTCGGCGGGCAGGCCCGGAGCGGCGAAGAAGCCCCGCCAGTTCACGAACTCGGTACCCTTGGAGCCGGCTTCTGCGCAGGTGGGCGTGTCCGGGGCCACGCCCAGGCGCTCCGCCGAGGTCACGCAGAGGATGCGCACGGACCCCTGCCGGGCGAGTTCGATTGCCTCGCCGAAGCCCGTGGACAGCGCCTTGATCTCGCCCGAGAGCAGCCCGGCCATGGCCTTGCCGCCGGCGTCGTAGGGAACGTACTTCACTTTGGTGGGAGGCGCGCCGGCGCCCTTCATGATCATCGCGGCCACCACGTGATCCATGCCACCCGCGACCGAACCGCCGCCGATGGCCACGCTGCGAGGATCGGCCTCGTACGCTGCGACGAGACCCGCGAAATCCCGGATCGGGGAGTCCTGGTTGACGACCAGCGCCGCATAGTCGCCGATGGTGCCGGCCACCGGGGTGAGATCCCGGAACGACTGCGGGAACACCTTCTGCAGCGAACGGATCACGATCGGGGTCGAATTGACCATCAACATGTTCGGATCGCCCGTTTCGATCAGATGGGCGATGGCCTTGCCGCCCCCGCCCCCGGACATGTTCTCGTAGCTGGCGTTCGCCACGATCCCGGACTTGGTGAGCGCTTCGCCGGTTCCGCGGGCCGTGCCGTCCCACCCGCCGCCGGCCCCGCCGGGGATCAGGAAGTGGATGGCTTCGATGTCGGCGGCGACCGCGGGAACCGCGAGGCCGGCCAGACAGAAGGACAGGGCGACGGCCGCCCGGTGCAGAAGCGGTGACTTGGGCACTTTGAATCTCCTCCGAAGTTTGGACGTGTCGGCACGCCCGGTTCTTGTCATGAAGCGCTGTCGCGCGCGGTTCCGGGCGCCGGCGATCGGCTCGCCGCGGCCCGGCCGGATTGCGACGTGCGCAATCCTAACCCGGGGGGCCGCTCACGGGGGTGGCCGCCGCGGCCCGCAACCTTCGCCGGCACTCCAGCAGCACCAGGACGAACAGGGTCAGCGACAGAGCGACCTCGGCCCAGGCGAGGTTGGCCGACGGACCGGACTCGCTGGTGGCGCGCACCAGCCCCTCACACAGATAGGCGAGAACGAGCAGCGACATCCACTGCCAGGGCCTGAGTCGCGGACCGAGCATCCCCGGCAGAAGCATGAGCAGGGGCAGCGCCTTCAGCGCGAGGAGCCACGCGCCGGGACGCACGGGCGCCAGCCAGGCCTCCCAGAGCATGCACAGAACGGCCAGGGCGACGGTCAGGACGAGGGCGGCGGCACGCACGACAGGAACGACTCCGGCTCAGACGGACGCAGGTGTCTTCAGCGTCACGAGCCAGTCGCGCAGCGCATCGCGCACGGCAGCCGGCTGCTCGGCCATCAGGTTGTGACCGCAGTCGCCGAGCGTGCGCCTCACGAGCGACGGGCAGTTCCCGGCGGGGTCGGAGAGGATCGCGGCGAGGCCGTCGGCCGCTCGCGGCGGCGTCATCAGGTCGTTGGCGCCGCTGACGATCAGGGCCGGAACCCGCAGTGCGCGGGCGGCGGCTTCACCGCCTTCCCATTCGTGGCAGGCGCGCAGGTCGTTCAGCAGGATGCCGGGCGCCTGACGCTGCATGAGCCGCCGGTTCTGGTGGTAGATGGAGAACCCCGGTCCGGGATGACCGGGCGGGTGGCTGAGTCCGAAGTTCGACCAGCCCAGGATCATCTCGATGGCGCGCGGTTCGTCGTGCTCGGCCGCTTCCAGCAGGGCGTCCGAGACGGGCATCGGCTGCGCCGTGCCCACGAGCGCGACACCGGCGATCCGTTCCGGGGCCAGGGCGCCGGCCGCGAGCGCGATCAGCGAGCCCATGCTGTGGCCGCACAGGGCCGCCCGTGGTTCACCGCAGGCGTCCAGCAGGCGGATCACCCAGGAGGCCGCCGAGTCGACGTCGGCCAGAGGCGGTCCCTCGCTGCCGCCGTGGCCGGGCAGATCGACGGCCAGAACGCGCCAGCCGTGGTGGGCCAGATAGCGGCTCTGCAGGATCCAGACGCTGTGATCGTTCTGCGCACCGTGCAGGAACACCACGACGCCGTGTGGGGCGCTACCGGCAGGGGTCGGGTGACCACCCTCGTAGACCTTGACGGCCCGGCCGTCGACGTTGGTCATCATGTCACTTCCCCTTGCGTCGGCCGAAGGCCCGGCGCAGTGCCTGGCGAAGATCGGCGATCAGGTCCTGGGGGTCCTCGAGACCGATGGACAGGCGCAG
>JAUIAI010000398.1 GCA_030425615.1 Gammaproteobacteria bacterium | reverse complement strand
CTGCACGATGTCCATGTGCAGCATGCCGAGGAAGCCGCAGCGAAAGCCGAAGCCGAGGGCCTGCGAGACCTCGGGCTCGAATCGCAGGGCGGAATCGTTGAGCTGCAACTTCTCGAGCGACTCGCGCAGCGCCTCGAACTGATTGGCCTCGACCGGATAGAGGCCGGCGAAGACCGAGGGCTTCACCTCGCGGAATCCCGGAAGGGGGACGGTGGCGCCGTTCGTGACATGGGTGATGGTGTCACCGACCTTCGCAACCCTCAGTTCCTTGATGCCGGTGATCACGAAACCGACCTGTCCGGCCGCGAGGACGTCCAGCGCGACCGCCTTGGGCGTGAAAACACCGATGTCGTCGGCCTGATACTGTCCAGGACTGGCCATCAGACGGATTCGGTCGCGCTTGCGCAAAGTGCCCTGCACGATGCGCACGAGCATCACCACGCCGACATAGTTGTCGAACCAGGAGTCGACGACGAGCGCCTGCAGCGGCGCCTCCGGGTCGCCCTTGGGAGGCGGTATGTGACGCACCACCGCCTCGAGCACCGCGTCGATGCCCATACCGGTCTTGGCGCTGAGTCGCACGGCCTCGGAGGCATCGATGCCGATCACGTCCTCGATTTCGGCCGCGGCGGTCTCCGGATCTGCCTGCGGCAGGTCCATCTTGTTCAGCACCGGAAGCACTTCGACGCCCAGATCGATCGCGGTGTAGCAGTTCGCCACGGTCTGGGCTTCGACCCCCTGGGACGCATCGACGACCAGCAGCGCGCCTTCGCAGGCGGAGAGCGAGCGGCTGACTTCGTAGGAGAAGTCGACGTGCCCCGGCGTATCGATCAGGTTGAGCTGGTAGACCTGGCCGTCCTGAGCCTCGTAGGCCAGTGTGGCCGTCTGCGCCTTGATGGTGATGCCACGCTCGCGCTCGAGGTCCATGGAGTCCAGCACCTGCTCGGCCATCTCGCGTTCGGACAGCCCGCCACAGCGCTGGATCAGCCGATCGGCCAACGTCGACTTGCCATGGTCGATATGGGCGATGATCGAAAAATTACGGATGTTCAGCATTGGATAGGCGCGCGAACGGTCGCCCGGCGCGCCTGCCTGGGAGAACCCGCGATTCTATCAGGCCGGACCCGCGCAGGCGGGCCCGGCCGTCGAAAACCCGGACGCACCGGGGGCCGGCCTGCCCGGACGACGCGGGCCCCCCGGGCATGAAACGCCGGGAAGACAACGAGACCCCGGACCGCGGTCCGGCGGGACCGCCGCGGGTGCCCGTGCCCGCTCAGCGCGGCTCTACGGGAATGTACTGTGCACTGTCACCGCGCTGCACCAGCAGCACCGCCGCCTTGTCCCGCGGAAGCTTGGCAACCAGCGCGTTGAACTTCGGCACGCTCTCGACCTCGTTGTTGTTGATGGCGAGCAACACATCACCTTCGCGCAGGCCGGCGGCGGCCGCAGGGCCCTCGACGACCTCGATCAGCACGCCGGAGCGCACACGCAGTTCGCGGGCTCTTTCAGGGTCCAGCCGGGTCACGCCGAGGCCAAGGGCGTTGCTCGCATCCGCCGGTTGGTCGGGCTGCGGCGGCTCCGGAGCCTGAGCGGTGTCCGCCGGCATTTCACCCACGGTGAGCGTGAGGGAGACGCGCTCGCCGCGCCGCCAGACTTCCATCTGCACCTCGGATCCCGGCCGGGTCCCGCCGACGATCCGCGGCAGATCGCTGGCCTTGGTGATCTCCCGGCCATTGAAAGAAAGGATGATGTCACCCACCTGCACACCGCCCTCCTCGGCCGGACCGTCCGCCGAGACGCTGCGAACCAGCGCACCGTCGTCGTTCGGAAGCCCGAGGGGCTCCGCGACCTCCTTGGTGACGTCGGCGATACCCACCCCGATACGGCCGCGAACGACACGACCCGTGGCGCGAAGCTGATCCGCGACGTTCATCACCTCGTCGACGGGAATGGCGAACGAGATTCCCATGAAGCCGCCCGTGCGGCTGTAGATCTGGGAATTGATCCCGACGACCTCGCCACTCATGTTGATGAGCGGTCCGCCGGAGTTGCCCGGATTCACGGCTACATCCGTCTGGATGAACGGCAGATAGTCACCCGTGTCCCGTCCCTTGGCCGACACGATTCCCGCCGTGACCGTGTTCTCGAGGCCGAACGGGGACCCGATGGCCAGCACCCACTCCCCGACGCGAAGCTTCTTGGGGTCTCCGATGGCGATGGTCGGGAACCCTTCACCCTCGATCTTCACGAGCGCCACATCCGTGCGCTTGTCCGAGCCGATCAGGCGCGCCTTGTGCTCGCGCTTGTCGGTCAGCGTGACGAGGATCTGCTCGGCGCCGTCCACGACATGATGGTTGGTGAGCACGTATCCGTCCGCGCTGATGATGAAGCCCGAGCCGACCCCTCTGGGCACCTGCCGACCTTCGCCCGGCGCGGGAGCACCGCGACGCTCGGGACCCTGATCCTCACGCGGGGGGAAGAACCGGCGAAAGAACTCGAAGAACGGATCGTCTTCGTCCAGCCCCTCCGGAAACGGGAAGTCGGGCATACCGCGGGCCGCGAGCCGGTTCGCGCGGGCCGTCGTCCTGATGTTGACCACGGCGGGTCCCACCCGCTCGACCAGATCGGGGAACTCCGGCAGAGTCGTCCGTGCCTGGACGGAGCCGCCGCCGAACAACAGGCTGGCGGCAAACAAGGCCGGAAGCATCGAGAACAGCAATCGCATGACGGGAATCCTTCGCTGAATGGACCGACGGCAGGCTCACGAAAATGACCGGAAACCCGGGCTCGCGACGGGGCGATGAGCACAGCCACGGCCGTGATTGTCCCATCAAACCTGCGGTCCGATACCCAAACCCGAGTCGCGATGGCGCCACAGGGGCGGTGACCGGGTGTCCGGACCTGCTTCGGCACAAGCGGGATTCACCACCGGCAGCCACCGCGCGAGCCAGAACGGCAATGGCCGAAGGCTCACCGCCTGCGCTGGACGGCGACCCGCCAGCGCTGCCAGCCACGCCAGGCGGCCTCGTCCCGTCCGTCCCGATGCATCCGAAGCCAGCGAACCGGAGGCCACGGGCCCGTCCGCCCGGCGGGTCGCAGACCAAGCACGATGCGCCCGGGGTCTCCCCAGACGTAGACCACCTGCCAGCGCTCTCGACGATTCGCCAGTTCCCAGTCGACAAAGGGCTCATCAGTGACGAATACCGGCTCTTCGCCAGGAACACCCACGGGCGAATCGAAAGACCCGCGGGAGCGCCCGCGACTGAGGAGCGGACCAAGGGCAATGCCGACGGCCAGCGCCGCCAGGGCCGCGAGGCCCGTGGTCCACCCCGCCCCTACCGAAGGCAGCCAGCGGGATATCAGGGCAGCCCCCAGACCCAGTACGAGGACCGCCGGTCCGGAGGCGAACCACTTCGGGAACCTGTTCGGCCACATGCGCCGAACATGCCAGGGATGGTTGGCGAGCAGTCTGCGTCTGTCGGCCAGCGAGCCTAGGGTCGGCGACCGAAGCCGGGTGCTCGGATTCGCAGGGGACCTGCTGAACGACCTTCTTGGTCAGACCCGGCTGATCACGAGCGTGCCGTTCGTCCCTCCGAAACCGAACGAGTTCTTGAGCGCGTGCCGGATGGGCATATCTCGCGCCGTGTTCGCGCAGTAATCGAGATCACACTCCGGATCCTGCTCGAAGATGTTGATGGTCGGCGGGGAGACCTGGTGATGCACCGCCAGGACCGTGAACACCGACTCGATGCCCCCGGCGCCGCCGAGCAGATGCCCGGTCATGGACTTGGTGGAGTTCACCACGACCTTGTTCGCGGCATCGCCCAGTGCGAGACGGATCGCGTCGGTCTCGTTTTTGTCACCGAGCGGCGTCGACGTGCCGTGTGCATTCAGATAGTCGATCGAATCGGCATTCAGACCCGCGTTCCGAAGCGCCGCCGTCATGCAGCGGGTCGGACCGTCCGTGTCGGGCGCGGTGATGTGGTGCGCATCCGCACTCATCCCGAAACCCGTGACCTCGGCATAGATCGTCGCGCCACGGGCCTTGGCCCGCTCGTATTCCTCGAGGACGAGGACACCGGCCCCCTCGCCCAGCACGAAACCGTCGCGATCGCGATCCCAGGGCCGGCTGGCCGTGGCGGGATCGTCATTACGTTGAGAAAGCGCGCGCGCTGCGATGAAACCACCCACCCCGAGAGGAGAGATCGTCGATTCCGCACCGCCGGCGATCATGACGTCCGCATCACCGTATTCGATCATTCGGGCGGATTGGCCGATACAGTGCAGGCCAGTG
>JAUIAI010000397.1 GCA_030425615.1 Gammaproteobacteria bacterium | reverse complement strand
CCGCAGTTCGGCATGGTGACGGAAGAACTGCAGCGGGACGTCCACCAGCGCCACGACCAGCAGCAGCAAGAGCAACAACAGGCCACCGAGCGCGATCACCTCGCCCGCAACGGCCAGCGACGGGCCCAGCGGCACCCGGATCAGGTCGACGATCCGGTCGAAGCGCCAGACCACGTACAGGGCTGCGATGACCGTGAGCGCCGTCACCATGAGGGTCAGCTTGAGGGAGTCGACGAGGTGGTTCCGCGAGACCAGCCGGCCGAAGCCCTCGACCGGGTTCAGCCGACTCCATTTGGGTGACAGCGGTTTGGGCGTCAGGGTCAAGCCCCCCGGAACCACCGCCGCGAGAACTCCGGCCACCAGACCGGCGAGCCCGACGGGCAGCACGATCGCCAAGCCGTCGGCGCCCACGGACGCCAGCCGCTCGAGCATGATGCGCGGGGAAGCCAGTTCCGCGGCATCGAAACGCAGACCATGCGCGACCAGGCCGAGCGCATTGCCGGATATCACGCTCATCATTCCCGCCAGGGAGGCGAGTGCGGCGCCCATGATCATCAGATGACCAAAATCGCGCGAGCGCGCAACCTGTCCGTCCAGCCGCGCCTGGCGCAGCTTGCGTTCGGACGCTGGTTGCGTCTTGTCTTCACGTGAGGCTTTCTCTTCGGCCATGTTCTACAGAGTCGGTTCCGCCGAGGCATTATTCGCCGGCGACGAGCGACCTGAAGCCGCGAATACCCGCCCCCTCTCCCGCCTGACCCGAGGATCCGGGAGCCTGCTCACATGAGCGACCGAACCGCGACAGGCGGCCGATGAGTGCGTTGTCTTCACGGTCACCCTTCCCCGGCGATCGCTCTGCGGATCGCGGTCGGCATGGCATCCTCGGTGGCCTCATGCGCCGCCCCGTCCGGCGCGGCCCCGTGACCGTCGCGCTCGGGCGTGCCGGGCGCCTGCGCCTCCCCGCCGCCCCGGAGCAATTCGGCCGCCCCGGAGGGCGCCTCCATGGCGGGCGTCTGACCCTGCGGCGCCGTCGGAAGCACGGGCGCGCGCAAGACGGGCGCAGGCAGCGCGATACTCTGCGCCCCGAAACCGGCCGCGCCCGGAAGCGGCACCCCGTTCATCGGGATCGGAGCCGGACCCAGGGACTGTGCAGGCCCCCCGGGGACACCGCCGGCCCCCGGCGACTCGGGTGAGGCGGCCGCGCCCCCCTGCCCGGCACCGACAGTCCGATCGAGCATCCGCTGACCCAGATCGATCGCGGCCGGCTCGCGCACCATGTTGGCGGCGGCTTCCTCGGTCAGTACGACAATGGCGATCCGGCGGTTGACCGGATTGCGCGGATCCTCACGGATGAGAGGCATGGCCGCACCCATTCCCACCACGCGCAGGACCTTGTCGGCGGACAATCCTCCGGCTATCAGTTCGCGTCGCGATGCATTGGCACGATCCGTGGACAGCTCCCAGTTCGAGTACGAACGGTTGTTGGCCGCAAACGGCAGTGCGTCGGTGTGCCCGCTGACGGAGATCGGATTCCTGACTTCGTTGAGCAGACCCCCGATTCCCTGCAACAACTCGCGCATGTGGGCTTCTACCCGCGCGTCGCCGGACAGGAACATGGGCCGCTTCTGATCGTCGATGATCTGGATCCGCAGTCCTTCGGCCATCATCTGCATGCGGATCTGGCCCTGCAGCTTGGCCAGCTTCGGATCGTTGCTGATCATCGCCTGGACCTTCTCCTGAAGGCCTTTGAGGCGCTGTCCTTCGAGACGCTTCGCGTCACGCGCCAGGGCATGCGGGTTGCGCGTTCGCTCTTCGGGGTCGTTTTCCCCGCGCTTGACCTGGCCGACACTTCGCGTCAGGTCCTTGCCTCCGCCCTTGATGATGCTCGAGCTGTCTCCACTTCCCGAACCACCGGCCAGTGCAACCTTCAAAGGCGTGTTGAAGACGTCTGAGATGCCCTTCAGATCCCCCTTCGTGGTCGAGCCGAGCAGCCACATCAGCAGAAAGAACGCCATCATGGCGGTCACGAAGTCGGCGTAGGCGATCTTCCAGGCACCGCCGTGATGACCGTGCCCACCCTTCTTGATCTTCTTGACGATGATCGGCTGGAGCTTCTTGTCGCCTCCGCTCATCACGCGACTCCCAGATCAAGCCGGAACCGCCGGCAGCGCTCCACGCCGTTCATGCGGACCATGACGGCAGGGGGCACATCAGGCCTTCTTCTGCTTGACATGCTCTTCGAGCTCGCTGAAGGACGGCCGCTCGGTGGAGAAGAGCACCTTCCGCCCGAACTCGATCGCGATCTGCGGCGCGTATCCCTGCATGCTGGCGAGCAGCGTGATCTTCACGCACTCGAGTTCCTTGTGCGCCTCTTCGCCCTTCTGACCGAGCAGGCTCGCGAGCGGACTGACGAAACCATAGGCCATGAGAATGCCGAGGAAGGTTCCGACGAGCGCCCCGGCGATCATCATTCCGAGCACTGCAGGCGACTGTCCCACCGAGCCCATGGTCTTCACGACGCCGAGAACCGCTGCCACGATCCCGAACGCAGGCAGTCCGTCTCCCACCCCCTGGATCGCGGCCTGTGGTGCGTGCGCCTCCTGGTGATGGGTCTCGAGCTCGCTGTCCATCAACGCTTCGATCTCGTGCGCATTCAGGTTTCCCGAGACCATCAGCCGCAGGTAGTCGGTGATGAACTCGACCAGATGGTGGTCGTGCTGGATCGTCGGGAACTGCCCGAACAGGGCCGACTCGTGAGGCGATTCGACGTCTGCCTCGATGGCCATGAGCCCCTCCTTCCTGGCCTTCTGGAGGATCTCGTAGAGGAGCGACAGAAGCTCCATGTACCGCGCTTTCGTGTACTTCGATCCCTTGAGCAGGACCGGGATGGTCTTGAAGACCGACTTGATCGTCTTACCGTTGTTGGCGACCAGGAACGCGCCGAGCGCGGACCCGCCGATGATGAACAGCTCGATCGGCGCAGCCTTGATGATGACGCCGAACTTCCCGCCGGCCAGGCCGTATCCTCCGAACACGCAGAGGAACACGATGATGTATCCAATGATGACGAACATGCGATTTCCGGATCCGCCGAAGTCAGCCGGACCGCATCTGCTGGGTCACGGTCCCTGGAGATATCGCCACACAGGTCGTCACGACGCTGCGGCATTCGCTCCTTCCGGCAATCTTGCCCGCCGATCCAGACGGCGTTCGCGCGATCAACCCGGCTGATCCGCCGCTTTATCGGCATGACGCCGACCGACGGCCGGCGTCACATACCAGTGGATTCAGATCCCGTGGCAGCTCAGTGGATCGAGCCGCGACGACGTCCCTTGCCGGCGCGCGCTGGCGGCTGGCACAGGCCACAGACGTAGGATTTGTCGAGCTCGTAGGCATGGGTGATGAAACTGCCTCCGCAGCGCACGCACCGGGTGGTGCCGATGAGCCCGGCATCCACGAAGCGCACCAGGCGCCAGGCACGCGTCACGGAGAGCAGCGGCTCGACCGCGGTCATGCGCACTTCTTCGAGATACAGCTTGTACGCCTTGACCATTGCGTCGATGTCGTCGATCTCGGTCGCCTTGATCAGGTACTGATAGATATTATAGAAGAGCGAGGCGTGGATATTCGGCTGCCAGGTCATGAACCAGTCTGTCGAGAACGGCAACTGCCCCTTGGATGGCGAACGTCCTGCCACTTCCTTGTACAGGCGCAGCAGACGCTCGTAGGGAAGGTTCGTCTCGGCCTGCAGCACCTGCAGGCGGGCACCGAGTTCGATCAGGATGGCACGGTGCATCTGACGGTTGTCATCGAGAAGGCTGCGCGTCTTCATTCCGCCATCTCCTCTTGCTGGCCGGCGACCAGGATGCGCGCGTGCAGTCGTTCGGCTGATTTCTCACCGCGCAGGCTGTCGCTCCTGGCGTGGTCGGCAAGCAGATCCCAGACCGTGGCGTCCTGGACCCGGATCCGGCACATCAGCGAGCCGCTGGAGGCCACCTTGAGAAGCTGGCTCGGCTTAAGGCTGGCGATCAGATCTCCGACCTGTTCACTGATTCCCAGCCGGTACAACGCACTCGTGCGGTCCGCCCGCAGCATCTGCTGCGCAAGGATCAGATAGGAGAGGTTGACTTCGGCAATTCCGTTGGCCAGTGCTTCGTCGTGATTCATCTCAGTGCAACTCCGTGAAGTATCGACCGGTGGAAAAGCCGGCCTGAATCCGTGGTGAATTCAGTGTCAGACACCGGATTTCCGCCTTGAATCGGAAAAACGCGAATTGCACACGCCAGTTCGTTCCTACGACC
>JAUIAI010000396.1 GCA_030425615.1 Gammaproteobacteria bacterium | reverse complement strand
AGGGTCGACGGTACCCGGACCGGGCCGCCCTGCTGGAATACTGCCGGCACTCCGCCGAGCCCGTCGGCCGGATCGTTCTTCGCCTGTTCGATGCCGACCGGCAGGCCGACCTCGCCGCCTCGGATGCCGTCTGTACTGCATTGCAGTTGATCAATTTCGTGCAGGACGTCGGCCAGGACCATTGCCGGAGCAGGTGCTACCTGCCCGACGACGAACTGGCTCGCTTCGAAGTCACGCCGGCGCTCCTTTCTTCGGACGTGTCCGCAGGGCGAGCGAGCGAGCGGCTCCGGGCGTTGCTGGACCACCAACTCGCCATGGCGGCACCGCTCCTCGCCGCTGGCGAACGCCTCATGCAACGCGCGCTCCCGTTCAGGCTGCGGCTCGAACTGCGAGCCATCATCTCGGGAGGCCAGACGATGCTCGAGCGGCTGACCCGTGAAGACCCACTGGCCGCGCGAATCAAGCTCGGTCGCAACGACCTCTGGCGCCTGCTGCGCCATGCCTTTCTGATGCCCCGAACCCGAGCATGACTCCGGACGAGTACTGCCAACGCAAGGCCGCCGCCAGCGGCTCCTCCTTTTATTACAGCTTCCTGTTCCTGAAGGGGCCAGCGCGCTCGGCGATCATGGCGCTCTATGCTTTCTGCCGCGAGGTGGACGACGTGGTCGACGAGACCCGCGACCCGACGGTCGCGGCGCGCCAGCTGGTCTGGTGGCGAGAGGAGATCGACCGCCTCTACGACGGGAGCCCGCAGCATCCGGTGACCCGTGCACTGCACCCCCACCTGCAGACGTTCGGTCTGAAGCGGGGCTGGCTGCTCGAGATCATCGACGGCATGGCGATGGACCTGCAGCAGCAGCGATACCTGGATTTCGAAGCCCTGCGCCTTTACTGCCACAGGGTTGCAGGCGTGGTCGGCCAGTGCGCGGCGCGGATCTTCGGCAGCAATCGCCCGGACATCGACTCTTATGCCGATTCGCTCGGCCTGGCATTCCAGCTCACGAACATCATCCGGGACGTGGGTGAGGACGCCCGTCGTGGACGGATCTATCTGCCGGTCGACGAGATGCAGCGTTTCGGTGTGGCCCAGGCGGACATCCTGGCGGCCCGCACGACACCGGCATTCGTGTCGCTGATGCGCTTTCAGGCCGAGCGAGCCCGCAGCGAATTCGTACGCGCATACGGCCTTCTGCCCGCAGACGAACGACGCGCACAACGCCCGGGCCTCATGATGGCGGCCATCTATTCGAGACTTCTGCGCGAAATAGAGAACGACGGATTCCGGGTCCTCGAACACCGGGTGTCCCTGACGCCGATCCGCAAGCTGATGCTGGCCTGGCGGACGTGGGTGACCCAGAGCCCGCCGCCACCGTGACCGGGTCGATCGGCATCATCGGCGCCGGATGGGCCGGTCTGGCCCTGGCCGCCCGTCTGTCGGCCGCCGGTCGTACGGTGACTGTTCTGGAAGCCTCACGGCTGGCGGGAGGCCGGGCGCGCGACGCCCGGATCCGTCTCGGTGGAAGCGAAGTCTCGCTCGACAACGGGCAGCACATGATGATCGGCGCCTATCGCGAGGCGCTCGCCCTGCTCCGGCGCCTGCACGGCGACGAGCTTCCCCTCCACCGATTGCCTCTGCAGTTCGAGTCCGGGTCCTTCTCGCTTCGCCAGCGCGGCCCCGGTCGGCTTGGTCTCCTGGCGGGTCTCGTCGCGTTACGCGGCGGCGGCCGGGGCGCCCGGCGCGCCCTCCTGCGCATCGGCCGGCTCCTGTCGGGTCAGCGTTGGCAGGGCTTCGAGGGACTCACCGTGGAGACTCTGCTCGAACGGACGCGACAGCCGCAGACACTGACTCGGCACTTCTGGCGCCCGTTCTGCCTGGCCGCGATGAATACCCCTCCGCAGACGGCCTGTGCGCAGACCTTCGTCAACGTCTTGCACGATGCGCTGATGGCGGCGCCGGAAGGCAGCGACTTCCTCATCCCGACCGTGTCGCTCGGTGCCCTGATGGCCGAGCCGCTCACGCTCCGGCTGGCCTCCGAAGGAGTCACGCTGCTGCGCCCCTGGCCGGTTCGAGACCTTCTCGCTTCGGAGGACGGTCGCTGGCATGTCATGGGAAACGGCGGGAACACCCTCACGTTCGACACGCTCGTCCTGGCCTGCGGCCCCCGCGCCAGCGCACGTCTGCTCGGCCGGGTGGCGCCCGAAGTTGCCGCCGCTCTGTCGGGGTTCGATCACCACGAGATCCGGACCGCCTACCTTGCGTGGCCCGAAGATGCGGCTCCGGCGCTGCCGACCATCGCGATGCTCGACGACGAAGGCACCGCCGCCCCCGGACAGTGGCTGTTCTCGCGCGGCGTTCAGGCGGGGCTCAGGCTGGCTTCGGTCGTGGTCAGCGTCAGCGACGCGCTGGAGGACGTTCCGGCAGCGGACCTGGACAGTGCGCTCATGAGACAGATCCAGGCGCGGTTCGGCGGACCGCTGCCGGTGGACGTCGCCTGGGTACGGGAACGACATGCGACCATCGCCTGCGTGCCCGGACGCCCTGCCCCAGACCCCCTGGGCATCGGAACGCAACGCCTGCCGGCGGGACTCGCCCTTTGCGGCGACCACTGTCTGTCGCGCTATCCGTCGACGCTCGAGGGCGCCCTGTTGTCGGCCGCGCAGACCGCCGAGGTACTCGGGGTTGCCGGCGCCGGGGAGTGACCTGGGACTCAGCCCGACCAGAGCGCTTTCAACGCCTCCGAAATATCACTCACCGGAACCACCACGAGCCCCTCGATCGACTGTCGGGGCGCGTTCGCACGAGGCACGATCGCCCGTGAGAAGCCCAGCTTGGCGGCCTCGCGCAGACGCTCCTGACCTCGCGGAGCGGGACGGATCTCGCCGGCCAGCCCGACTTCGCCAAACGCGACCACACCCTGCGGAACCGGCCGGTCGCGCAGCGAGGACACGACGGCGCAGCAGACCGCCAGATCCGCCGCCGGCTCGCTGATACGGACCCCGCCGACCGCGTTGACGAAGACGTCCTGATCGGCGCAGCTCACACCGGCATGGCGGCCGAGCACCGCCAGCAGCATGGCGAGACGCGCGCCGTCCAGACCGACCGTCAGCCGTCGGGGGTTCGGCACGTGTGCCGTGTCGACGAGCGCCTGGATCTCGACCAGCAACGGGCGGGAGCCCTCCTGTGTGACCATCACACAGGCGCCCGGCACCGGGCGCTCGTGGCGCGACAGGAACAGAGCCGACGGATTCGAGACCCCTCGAAGCCCCCTGTCGGTCATCGCGAACACGCCCATTTCATTGACCGCCCCGAACCTGTTCTTGAAGGCTCGGACGATCCGGTGGGAAGAGTGGGCGTCGCCCTCGAAGTAGACGACGGCGTCGACGATGTGTTCGAGCACGCGCGGCCCGGCGAGCGTGCCTTCCTTCGTCACATGACCGATCATGACGAGGCTGATGTCGCGCTGCTTGGCCAGGCGGGTCAGTCGGGCCGCGCATTCGCGAACCTGGGAAACCGAGCCGGGCGCAGCCGACAAGTCCTCCATGTACAGGGTCTGGATCGAATCGATGACGACCACCTGGGGTCTGTCGCGTTCGATGGCACCCACGATGTGTTCGAGCGAGGTCTCCGTGAGCAGCGGCAGCGCCAGCGACTCGCCGCCGATACGGCGCGCGCGCATGGCGATCTGCGCCGCCGATTCCTCACCGGAAACATAGAGCACCGGGTGGTCTGCGTGCAGCACGCCCATCGCCTGCAGCAAGAGCGTGGATTTGCCGATACCCGGGTCCCCGCCGATCAGCACGACCGAGCCGGCGACCAGGCCGCCGCCGAGCACGCGGTCGAACTCGTCGCTGCCGGTGTGGAATCGTCTGACCTGCTCGGCGGGCACTTCGTTCATCAGGACGACGCCCTGCCCTCCCGGCTCGGCTCCGAGCAGCCCCCTGCCGGCGCCCCGCGCCGGCGCGCTCTCGGCCACGAGGGTGTTCCATTCGGCACAGTGCGGACAGCGGCCCTGCCACTTGACCGTCGTTCCACCGCACGCGGAGCAGACATACTGCGCCCGGGCGCGACTCATCGGGCAGCGCTCACAACGAATCCACCGAATCGAAGGGCACGCGCGGCGCGACGCGGCACATCAGCTCGTAGCCGATGGTCCCGGCCGCATGGGCAACCTCATCGACCGGCACGTGTTCGCCCCACAGCTCGACGGGCGATCCCGGCCCTGCCGACTCGTCGCCGCCCAGATCCACGGTGAGCATGTCCATGGAGACACGGCCGACCAGCCGTGCCCGATGGCCGTTGACCC
>JAUIAI010000395.1 GCA_030425615.1 Gammaproteobacteria bacterium | reverse complement strand
CCGACCAGTTGCCGGCGCCACTGGCCGTGGCGGTCTGGGTGATCCCGCCCCAGACGACGCTGACGGTCGCGCCGGGCTCGCTCGATCCGACGATCTGGATCGGCCCCTCACCCTCGTCCGCAGAGACCTCGTTGTTGCCGGCCACCGTGATGCCCGGGCGTCCCGGGGCGGTGGTGTCCACGGTCACGGCGAGCGTGGCCGGCGCGCTCGCGCCGCCACTGTTACTCGCGGTTGCGCTGACCGTGCGGTTGCCGTCGGCGGGGACATCCCGTTCGGCGAAGGTCACCGACCAGCGACCGGCTCCGTTCGCGGCCGCTGATTCGGTCTCGCCACCCCAGGACACTTCGACGGTACTTCCGGGCTGGGCCGAACCGGTGATCGTGACGCCGCCGGCGGCCTCCGCCTCGTTGACGACGTTGTCGCCGGCCACGGCATCGATGCCCGGAGCGGGCGGTGGCGGAATCGTGTTCGCGGTGACCGAGCGGGTGGTCGTGGCGCCCGTGTTGCCCGCCGCGTCAGTCGCGCGCACGGAGATCTGCGAGGGGCCCTGCACCGGAGCGTCCCCGTAGCTGACCGACCAACTGCCGCCGCCGGCGACCGTCTCGCGGACCTGGCCCGCCCAGTCCACCCGGACGCGCGCGCCGGATTCGGCCTGGCCGGTGATGGTGATGCCGCCGGCGGCATCGGCCACGCTGATCCGGTCGTCGCCGGTGACGGGGTCGATCCGCGGTGCGGCAGGCGCCTGCGTATCCACGGTGACCGCGCGCGAGCTGGTCCCGCTGCGGTTGCCCACACCGTCCACGGCGACCGCCGTGATCGTGCTCGATCCCTGACCGGGGACCGACGAGAAGTTCGTGCTCCAGAAGCCCTGGCCATTGGCGCTCGCCGTGGCGCCGCGTCCACCCCAGTCGAGTTCGATGCGCGCACCCGGTTCCGCCCGTCCGCTCACCGAGACGCCGCCCGAGGCCTCCGCGGCGTTGATGGTGTCGTTGCCTCCTTCGGGCGCGAAGATCTCGGGATTGCCCGGTGCGATCGTGTCGAACACGACCGACCGCGTCGTGCTCGCGGTGTTCCCGGCTTCGTCCACGACGGTGGCGCGCACGTCGTTGCGGCCCTGCGGCGGCGAGTCGAAGACGGCCACCCAGTTGCCGCCGGCGTCGCTCGTCACGGTACGGGTGGTCCCGCCCCAGCTCACTTCCACCGCCGCGGCGGCCGCAGCCGACCCGGTGACCGCAACGTTGCCACCGAACTCCGCCGCCGAGACGACGTCGTCACCGGACACCGTCGCGATCGCCGGCGCGGCCGGCGCGGTGGCGTCGACCGTGAGCTCGAAGAACGCACCCTCGGCGCCCACGTTGCCCGCGGCGTCGATCACGCGCGCGGCATAGGCGTACCGGCCGTCGACGAGGTCAGCATCCGTGAAGACGAAACGGTCGCCTTCGATCCGGGCTTCCCCCAGCGGACTGCCGTCTCGCTGGACGAGGATGCCGTCGCCGGGGGCGAGTCCCGCCGGTACCGCGCCGGACAGGGTGGGTGAGGTGTCGTTCGTGACCGCGCCGGACGCCAGCGTGCCGGTCAGGCGTGGCGCGTCGTCGAGCGCGGCGTCCACGGCGGCAATCGCCGTGGGGATCTGCGTGTCGACGAGCACGGTGATCACCCGTGCGCCCGGCGCTTCGTTGCCGACGATGTCGGTGGCGAGCGCCTGCACCTGATAGGTTCCGTCGGGAAGGGCGTTGCGGGCTATCGGGACCGAGAACTTGCCGTCGACACCGGTGGTCCCCTCGAAACGCAGCGACGGGCCGCCTCCGACCGGGGTGAAGCTCAGGCTGACCCGGTTGCCCGGGGTGGCCGTGCCCGTGATCGCCAGGCCCACCGCCTCTGCGGCGTTGATCGCGATCGGATCGCCCGACAGGATGCCGGTGCGCGTGTCGATGAGCGGTGTGTCGGGCGGGGCGGTCACGAGCGTGACCGGGCGCAGTGCGGCCGGGCCGACGTTGCCGAAGCTGTCCATGGCCACGGCCGAGACCGGGATCGTGCCGTCGTCCGGAAGTTGCGCGCGCGTGTAGACGGCGGAGAACCGCCCATCGGCGTCCACCTGGATCGTGCGACTGTCCTGCCCCCAGGTGACCGTGACCCTGGACCCGGCTTCCGCGGTGCCCGAGATCGTGACACCGGCATCGGCCTCGGTGATGTCGATGATGTCGTCACCGGCGACCGGGTCGATGACCGGTGCGCTCGGCGGCGTGCCGTCCACCGTCAACGTGAAGGTATTGCCGTTCGGCGCGCTGTTGCCGGCGGCGTCGACGACCCGCGCCTCGTAGGTGTGGGTACCGGACGGGACATTGGCATCGACGAAGGTCCAGTCCTGGCCGTCGACCGTGGCCTGCCCGACGAGCCGGCCGTCGCGGAAGATCAGCAGGCGGTCACCGTCGGCGAGCGGCGCATCCAGCGACCCGGCGAACGCCGGGGAGCGGTCGTTGGTCTGATCGCCGTCCGCGAGCGGCCCGGGTTGCAGCGGCGCGCCGTTGGTGTTCGTGGCGACTCCCTGGTCGTCCACGGGCTCGGCGGCGTCGCTGCTGGCCGAGGTGATCTTGGCGAGTTGCTCCGGCGGCACCACGTCGATCGAGATCGACCCTTCGGCGATGGCGCCGCTGTTGCCCGCATTGTCGGTCGCGATCGCGCGCACGATGCTCGGCCGGTCGGTCGGCAGACCCTCGGCAGGCAGCGATCCGGCCAGGGGCGCCTGCGTGGCGAGGTCGATCTGCCAGTTTCCGTCGCCGTCCGCCGTCGTGGAATAGGTGACGTTCGCGCCGTCCCCGCCCACGTCGATGGTCACGGTGACGGTGCTGTTCGGTTCGGCCGTGCCGGCGACGGGCGGGAAGCGGTTGTTGGTCGGAGCCTGGGTCTTGAGCGTCGGCGCGTCCGGCGCCGTGGTGTCGGCGGAGCCCGAGCCGCCGCCGCCCCCGCCGGCTCCCGCGCCCACCACGGCCAGACCGGCGGCGATTCCCCCGATCGGACGCCAGTTGAACTCCGATTCCGGAGCGCGCGGAACATCGGCGGCGATGCGCTCGCCGGTCCACATCAGGAAGCTGCCGTCCTTGAGCGCGGCCATCGGCTCCGATGCCGGGCGCACGGCCGCGCCGGTGCCGGTATCGAACTCACAGCCCTCGTCACCGCAACCGTCGAAGAAGCGGGTGATGCGGACACGCTCTCCCTCGGGCAGACCGTCCACCACGAGGTCGTCGTCCACACGCCGTAGCTGCAGCGTGTCCGGGCTGCCACCGCCGGCCTCGACGACGCGATAGCGCATGCCGGGTTCGGCAGGCAGAACGACGTCCTCGCCCGTGAGTTCGATACGGGTGATGCGGCCATCGGCTGTGATGGCTTCGATCGTGGTAGCCACGTCTTCTTCCTCTCCTGGGGCGATCCGAAACGGCATGCCGCGCCCCATTATCCCGCAGGTCCGACCGACTTCGTGTGATGGGGGTTCACGCCCGGGCGACCTTTGTGCCCCGGCTTGGCAGCGGACCGATCGGACCGGTGAGACTGTTAAATGAGCCGACCCGACGACCCGTCCGCGACCACGCCATGAGTTCCGATCCGCAGGAGATCACCCCCGACCAGTTCGGCATCGAGGATGCCTCGTTTCGTGCCGCGGGGGGCGAGAGCGGTCTGCGGCGTCTCGTGGCCGATTTCTACGAGATCATGTCCACGGCGCCGCGCGCGCGCCGTCTGTACGCGATGCATCGCGACGACCTCGAAGTCGCGACCGACAAGCTCGCGCGTTTCCTCTGCGGCTGGCTCGGCGGCCCGTCGCAGTATCGCGAGAAGTACGGTCCCATCCGCCTGCCCATGGCTCATGCGCATCTGCCGGTCACCGGCGAGGACCGTGACACCTGGCTCTGGTGCATGGAGCAGGCACTCGAGCGGCAGCCCTATACGGAATCCTTCAGGCGGTACCTGCTGCGCGCGCTCAGCATTCCGAGCGAGCGCATCGTCGCGGTGTGCGAGCACATGCGCGGTGCCGGCCAGGGCCGGAGCGCGTGAGCGTTCCGGTCGCGGGCGGCCCTGCGGATCCGTCGGGAAGGGGGTCGGAGCCGGCTGGCCGGGCTGATCCGGTCACCGGATCCGTCCTCGTATTCGCGTACGGCTCGAATCTGCTCCCCGCGAGGCTGCAGGCGCGCACGCCGCTGGCCCGTCTGCTGGGAGTCGCCGTGGCGCCGGGGTTTCGTCTGGGTTTCTGCAAGCGCGGAAGCGATGGCTCCGGCAAATGCTATCTGCATGCGGATCCGTCGGCGAGCACACCCGGCGCGCT
>JAUIAI010000394.1 GCA_030425615.1 Gammaproteobacteria bacterium | reverse complement strand
AGCCATGGGCGGCGGCTACGGCATCTTTCACGGCCGGTCCGTGCAGTGGGCCCACCTGCTGTTCGAGCCCGACGCGGCCCGCTGGGTGAGCACCGAGGTCTGGCACAGCGACCAGCGCGGCCGCTGGCTCGACGACGGTCGCTACGAACTCGAACTGCCGTTCTCGGCCAGTCCGGAACTCGAAATGGACATCCTGCGTCACGGGGAGCAGGTCAGGGTGCTGGCGCCGGCTTCTCTCGGGACGCGCATCCGCGACCGGCTGGCCGCGGCGCTCGCCCGCTACGACACGTCGCCGGGCGTCGTGGCGTCCCACAGTTGAGTCCCCCCCCGATCCGGAGACCTCGATGTCCCTGCCCGACACCATGCTCGCGCTCACCCTTCGCCAGTCGGGGCGCGTCGCCTCGCCCGAACCGCGGACGCCCGGCCCGGAGCCGCTCGCGCCCCTGCTCTGCGCCCAGCGGATCGCGGTGCCACGTCCGGGTCCGGGGCAGGTCGTGATCCGCGTCTCGCTGGCGGCGGTCAATCCTTCGGACCGCCACTTCGTGCGCGGCGAGTACGGCCAGTCCCGGGTGGCCGGCACGCCGGCCGGTTTCGAGGGCACCGGCTCGGTCGTGGCGGCCGGCAGCGGCCTGATGGCGCGAGCGCTCGTGGGCAAGCGGGTGTCCTTCTACGTGGATCCGCAAGGCTCGGGTTCCTGGGCCGAGTACGCCTGCGCGCGGGCCGAACACTGCATCCCCATGGCCGAGGGCGTGCGCGACGAAGACGCGGCCGGATTCGTCGTCAATCCGCTCACCGCCGCCGCGATGTTCGATCTCGTCCGGCGGAGCGGCTCGCAATCGTTCGTGCTCAACGCGGCGGGCAGTCAGCTGGGCAAGCTGCTGATCTCGCTGGCCGCGGACCGGGGCTGCCGCCCGATCGCCCTCGTCAGACGCGAAGCGACGATGGAGTCCTTGCGCGCGCTCGGAGCCGCACACGTGTTCTGCACCTCGGACCCCGACATCGCCCACCAGCTCGCCCGACGTTTCACCGTCGAGAACACGCTCGTGTTCCTCGACGCCGTGGTCGATCCCATGTCTGCCGTCACCTTCTCGGCCATGCCCGCGCGCGCGCGGTGGGTGATCTACGGCATGCTCACCGACGGCGAGCCGGCCTCTCTCGCCGGGGCGCCCGGCCTGATCTTCCAGGGCAAACGCATCGAGGGCTTCTGGCTCACCGAGTGGCACACGGACGTGTCCGCAGTGGTTCCACTCGGCGACGCGATCGATTCCCTGCCGGCGGCTCTGGACCAGGCCGAAGGCAAGGTCCTGCTCCGGCCCGGCGACGTCTGACCCGCCCCAGGGCGCCGGCACCGTCGCCCCTGCTACCCTATCCGGCATTCAGTGGCCCGCGATCGGTCGGTCTGACCCGTCGCGCCGGCCGCGCCGCAACCGAACGGATCAAGACCATGTCAGCCAAACCCCTGCCCGGCTACCTGACCGACCGCTTCCGCGCCTGGCGCAACACCCGCTTCGTGGAAGACCAGGCATGGTATGCACGACTGGCCAGATCCGGGCAGAACCCACGCACGATGTTGATTGCCTGTTGTGACAGCCGCGTGGATCCGATCCAGCTCTTCACCGGCGAGCCGGGCGATTTCTTCGTCGTGCGCAATGTCGCCAATCTGGTCCCGCCGAGCGTCCCGGACCGGCGCCATCACGGCACCTCGGCCGCGGTGGAGTTCGCCGTCAACCAGCTCGGCGTGGCGCACATCGTCGTGCTCGGCCACTCGGGATGCGGCGGTGTCTCCGCGTGCTTCGACATGGCCACGGGGCAACCGCATTCACACGTTCCCACGGCGCCCGCGGCGGCGGCGGCGAACGAGGCCCAGGCGGACGACGTTTCCGACGACGCCGGCGAGCGGGTCAGCTATATCGGCAACTGGCTGCAGCTCCTGCTGCCGGCCGCCCGCCGGGTGGGCGAGAAACGGCAGCCCCGGGAGGCGGCGCTGCGCGATCTGGAGCATGCCGCCGTCAGGACCTCGCTCGACAACCTGATGACTTTCGACTTCGTGGCGGAGGCGGTTCGGGAAGGCCGACTGACCCTGCATGGCGCCTGGATCGACATCGGCGCCGGTCGTCTGAACATGTACGACGCCGCGGTGGGAAGCTTCGTCACCGTGGGCTGACGGCTTCCGGGACGCCGGCCGCCGGGTGACCGGGAACCTGCCCGAGATGAATTTCGACCAGATCCAGAGCTTCTACCTGATCGCGAGGCTTGGGACGTTCGCGGCGGCCGCGCAGCGCCTGAACGCCACGCAACCGGCGATCTCCGCTCGCATCGCCGCGCTGGAGTCGCATCTGGGCATAAGCCTGTTCGACCGCAGCGGTCACAGGGCGGTGCTCACGCCCGCAGGCCGGAGATTCCTGCAATCGGCCGAGAAGCTGCTCACCATCCGCAGCGAGGTCTTCGCCCAGGCGCAGCGCGGGCCCATGGGCGGGGTGATGCGAATCGGCGCCTCCGACACCCTGGCGGTCACCTGGCTGCCGGGCTTCCTGGCGACCCTGCGCGAGGCCTACCCGGACACCATTTTCGAGCTCGAGATCGCGGCGTCTCACCGGTTGCGGATCGAACTCGGCGAACGTCGTATCGACATGGCTTTCATGGTGGGCCCCACCGCCGAACCGGACATCGACAGCCTCATGCTCTGCGAGTACCCGATGGTTCTCGCCGCACCGCCGCGCGTGGTGGGTCACCGCCGTGACCTCGATGCCGAAGCCCTCGAGAAGCTCAACCTCGTGACGTTCGAGCGCATGACCCGGCCGCATCAGGAACTCCTTGGCGCGCTGCGGTCGCTGGGCATCTCACCGAACGTGCACCCGGTGAACTCCCTGCAGGCGATCATCCTGATGACCGTCAACGGATTCGGGGTCGGCGCGGTGCCTCGTGCGGTGGTGGCCCGCGAGCTGGCCGAAGGGTCCCTGGTCGAACTGACCACACCGCTGGTACTGGCCCCGATCCCGTTCTGCGCCTGCACCATGCGCGGCCCGGACGCCCACGCCGGACAGTCGATCGCGGGACGGGCGCGGGACTACCTCGCTTCGCGGCCGGCCTCGGAGGACATCCGGGTGGCGGCAGCGTCCTGAGCGCGACGCCGCGCAACCCGTGCATCCGAAACAGGCGTTACCGGGCCGGTGCGAACCCGGGTCCCGCGTCAGAGATCGTTGACCGCATCGGGCGGACGCCCGCCCCGGAGCACCGCGAGAACGTTGTCCGCCGCTGCGCGTTCGATGCGCTGCCGCGCGGCCACCGTGGCCGAGCCCAGATGCGGCGTGAACAACGTGCGGTCCCCGAGCGCCAGGAGTCGCGGGGCGATCTCCAGGGGACGGTCCACGCGTGCCCAGTCCTCGAACTCGAACACGTCGGCCGCGAACCCGCCGAGACGGCCGCCCTCGAGCGCGTCGGCGACCGCTCCCTCGTCCACCACCGAACCCCGCGCGATATTGACGAGCAGTGCGCCGGGCCGCATACGCGCCAGAGCCGCCTCGTCGATCAGGTGAAGGGTCGAATCCAGCAGCGGCGCGCAGACGATGACCACACCGCTGTCGGCCAGAAGGGCATCGAGTTCCACCCGTACGACACCTTCCGGCCAGGGCCCGGAACCCTCCGCCGGGTCGGTGGCCAGCAGCCTGCAACCGAACGCCGACAACCGGGTGGCGATCGCCTGCCCGACCCGGCCGAGCCCGATCAGACCGACGGTCGTGTCTTCGAGCCCGAGTCCGTACAGCCTCGCGCGCCAGCCCCCGAAGGCGCCGGCACGGACCTCTCTGTCCGCCTGGGCCACATGCCGCGCCAGACCGAGCGTGAGACCGATGGCCAACTCGGCGGTCGGCACGGTCAGGTGATCCGGCACGATGGAAACCCAGACGCCGCGCGCCGTCGCCGCCGCGACGTCGATGTTGTCATAGCCCTTGAGCGCCCCGGCAATGATCCTCAGCCCGGGCGCCTGCGCGAGCCAGGCATCGTCGACGCGGTCGGGCATGAAGGTGATCGCCGCGCTCGCGTCCGCCAGCAACTCCGCGCGCAGCGCGTCCGGCCAGGGCTCCCCGGCAGCGTTCGCCGTCACCCGGGCCGCAGACGCGAGATGGTGGAGCGTCTCATCGAAGACGCGGTGGGTTACGACACAGCGAGGAGCTCCGGCAGGACCGGCATGGCGCACCCGTTCATCGCTCATTGAAACTGTCTCCGGAGAAGCGCCGACGTCCGGTCGACGAGGGTCACCGCCACGAGGATGACGATCAGAATGGCCGAGACCTGTGTGTAGTCCATCAGGCGCAACGAAC
>JAUIAI010000393.1 GCA_030425615.1 Gammaproteobacteria bacterium | reverse complement strand
TATCGGCGCAACGGCATCAATTTTGATGCTCGCACGCAACGAAATGCCGCACGGATGGCCCGGATCCGACGTTCAACGCCGCCTGCCCGCCTTGGCGTACGGATTCGTACCCGATCTCAGTTCGATCCTCAGGGGGGTTCCGTCCAACCCGTACTCCCGTCGGAACACTCCCTCCAGATAGCGCCGATAGCTTTCCGGCACGCGATCGAGCGCCGAACCGTGGACGACGACCACCGGAGGGTTCCTGCCGCCCTGATGGGCGTAGCGCAGCTTGGGTCGCACGCCCCCCGAGCGCGGCGGCTGCTGACGAGTCACGGCCTCGTGCAACGTGCGGGTCAGCTTGGGGGTCGACAACTGACGGGTCGCCGCCTTCCAGGCATCGTCCGCGGCCCGCATCACGGCCGACAGGCCCTGTCCGTGCAAGGCCGAGACATACAGGAAACGGGCGAACGAAAGGAAATGGAAGCGGCGCTCGAGCGTTTGCTTGAACCAGTCCCGTTCGCCCGAATCGAGCAGGTCCCACTTGTTCACGGCAACCACGAGCGCCCTGCCCGCCTCCAGCACGTAACCGGCGAGCCGGGTGTCCTGCTCGGCGATACCTTCTCGCGCATCGAGCAGGAGGACGCAGACGTGACTGGCCTCGATCGCCTGCAGCGCCTTGATCACCGAAAATTTCTCGATCGCGTCGGAGACCCGGCTGCGCCTGCGCACCCCGGCAGTGTCGACGAGCTCATAGGACCGGCCGTTGCGCTCGAAAGGCACCGTCACGGCATCCCGGGTCGTACCCGGCATGTCGAAGGCGACCAGCCGCTCCTCTCCGATCAGCGCATTGATCAGGGTGGACTTACCGGCATTCGGTCGCCCGACGACGGCAATGCGCACCGCCCTGGGCTCCTTGTCTTCAGGCTCCGATCCGGCTTCGCCGTCCGGCACCCGGGCATCATCGCTGCCGACTGAAGCGGCCTGGTTCGCGGATGGGGCTTGCGCCGGTTCCGCGAATCCGGCGTCGTCGGATGACACGGGATCCGGCTCAGCGTCGGTGAACGGCTCGAGCGCCGCCTCTATCATGTCGCCGACCCCGTCGCCATGGGCCGACGAGATCACCCAGGGTTCGCCGAGCCCCAGGGCATGGAATTCGGCGGCCACGTTGTCGGTCGGCATCCCCTCAGCCTTGTTGACCACCAACAGGGTCTTGTCGCCCAGCCGGCGCAACTCCGTGGCGATGTCCTGATCATGAGGGGTCAGCCCGTCGCGGGCATCCACGAGGAACAGCAGGCGATCCGCCTCGACCAGCGCCTGCCGGGTCTGCCGGGCCATGAGGGCGGTCACGCCGCTGCGACTGTCCGGCTCGAAGCCTCCGGTATCCACCAGGATGTACGGGATGGGGCCCACACGACCGCGGCCGTACTGGCGATCGCGGGTGAGGCCGGGCAGATCGGCCACGAGCGCGTCGCGGCTGCGGGTGAGCCGGTTGAAGAGCGTGCTCTTGCCGACATTGGGGCGGCCGATCAGGGCGACGACCGGCAGCATCGAAGGGGTGCTCACAGCGGGTGCGGGCCGTTCACGCGCTGGCCCCGAAAACCGTCCCGCCCATGCTCTGGAACACGACCACCGGCCGATCGCCCGCGGGCATGGCCAGGCCGGCCGACAGGATGGGGTCGCCGTCTCCCTCGACGCGACCGAGCAGCCGGCCGTCGCTGGCATCCAGTACGTGGACCACACCGGCGCCGTCGCCGACCCAGAGTCTGTCCCCCACAAGTTTTGGCGCACCGAGGCGCCGTCCGCGCAGCTGGCCGTTGGTCCAGAGCGCGACGCCGCTGCGGGACCAGGCGTAGACCTCGTCGCGCGTATCCACCGCGACGACCCGGTTCGCATCGGCATCGGCACCGCCCGATCCGGTGATGTCCTTGCTCCAGTCCGGGCGGCCGGTATCCGCGCGCAGGCAGGCGATGCGGCCCTGATAGGCCAGCGCACAGACCTGGTCTCCGACACGCGCCGGGTTGCCGAGAATGTCGGCGATACGCTCGATCTCGTTGGTGCCGCTGGGCAGCGACACACCCGCCTCCCAGAGCGTGGCACCGTTGCCCGGGGCCAGCGCGAGCAGGCGCCCGGCCGGCAGACCGACATACACGGCGGCCGGTTCGATCACGATCCCGCTCGGATGCTGCAGGACCAGGGCCACGGGACGGCGGTTGTGGGTCCACCTTTGCACGCCGCTCTGAAGATCGTAGGCGATGATCGAGGCGTTGCTGAGTCGCACCACGGCAAGCCCGGCCCCCACGGCCGGCACCGAGAGAGGTTCGGCCCCGAGATCCGCATTCCACAACCGCTGCCCGGCATCGTCGAAGGCCTGCAGCCGACCGTCGCCCGTTCCGAGCACGTGGCGGGATCCATCGGACGCGACGCCGGCGACGACGCCGGCCGACACGGAGAAGCCGGTCAGCTCGCGGCCGTCGGCCGGAGCCAGGAAGCGCACTTCCCCGTCACGGTCGGCGACGACGACACGGTCGCCCGAACGGGCCGGCACCAGCGTGGCGGCGCCGCCGTCGAGCGACAGCGACCAGAGCTTGCGCGCGACATTGGCCGACAAGGGCGCAAGTTCGGGAACCTCGGGTGGCCCGTACTGGGTACAGGCAGCCACCGGGAGCGCTGCGGCCGCCAGCAACAGTCTGCGCCGGCGCGGGTCAGGCCTCATGCCCCGGCTCCCAGCGCATCGAGCTTGAACGTGACCTGCGACCGTAACGGCGATCCCTGGTCGAGCACGGCCAGGGCCTCGGTGTAGGCCTTGCGGGCGTCGTCGATCCGTTCGAGCACCACCAGGACGTCTCCGCGGCGATCGGCGAAAGCGCCGGCGAAGGCCTTGGGTACCTGCGCGGCCTCCAGTGCTTCGAGTGCTTCCTGAGCCTTGCCGTCGTCGAGCAGGACGGCGCTCAGCCGCAACCGGGCCAGGGGTGCGAACTCGGACTCGGGAGCGTTCTCGACAGTCCATCGCAGCGCCTCGCCGGCCGCGGCCAGATCACCGGCTTCGGCGTAGGCCTTGGCGGCGAGAAGCGAGCCCATCGGGGCGTAGATCGTACCCGCATGCTCGCTGAACAGCGTGGCCGAGGCAGCCCTCACCTTGGAGAGATCCTCCTCGCGCAGCGCGTCGCGCAGCACGGAGATCGCAACGGCGGCACGGGCCGCCTCGCGATCCTGGTACCAGCCCCAGAGCCGCCAGCCTGCCACGGAGACCGAGATGACAACCAGCACGGTCAGCAGAAAGCCGCCGTACTTGTTCCACCAGGCCTTGAGATCCTCGAGCTGTTCCTGTTCTTCGAAGTTGTATGCCATCTGTTGTTCCTGAATCCGAAGGGGCCTACGGCCGGGACCGGCCGTCGGGAGGAGCCGGTCCGCTATTCGATCATGGCCGAACTGACCGTCTCGGCCAGAGCGGCCAGCGGCACCCTCACCTGCTCGCGCGTCGAGTCGCGCAACCACTTGACCGTCGCCTCGCCGGCGGCCGCCTCGTCCTCCCCGACGATCACCGCCGCGAAGGCGCCCGATGCGTCGGCGCGCTTGAACTGGGCCTTCGCGCCACCGCCTCCCACGTGCATCACGACATCGAGACCCGCGTCGCGCAGGCTCTCCGCCGCATGAATCGCAGCCGGCAACACGCCGTCACCGAACCGCACCACGTAGACGTCGCAGCCGCTGGCGGCCGGAGCCTCGGCCGCGCGCATGATCTCGAGAACCCGCTCGACGCCGATGGCGAAGCCGCACCCGTGCGACGCCTTGCCGCCCAGCATCTCGATGAGCGGATCGTAGCGACCCCCGCCGCAGATCGTGAGGCCGTCGTAGACCCACTCGAACACGGTGAGGTTGTAATAGTCGAGACCGCGCACGAGACGCGGGTTGAGGGTCACGGGCAGGTTCCTGGCCCGCAGGATCGCCTGCACGGCCTTGAAATGCTCGCGCGACTCCTCGCCGAGGGCCTCGTCCAGACGTGGCGCCCCCTCGACCAGCTGCTGCATCGCAGGGTTCTTGGTGTCGAGGATGCGAAGCGGGTTACTGTGCAGCCGGCGGCGGGCGTCTTCGTCGAGCTGGTCCGCGTGCCGCTCGAAATACTCGATCAGTGCCGTGCGATGCGCCCGGCGTTCTTCGGCCTGCCCGAGGCAGTTCAGTTCGAGCCGCACGCCGACCAGACCGAGATCGTCCCATAGACGCTGCCCCAGGAGGATCAGCTCGGCATCGGCCTCCGGACCGGGTGCGGCCAGCAGTTCCGCACCGACCTGATGGAACTGGCGGTAGCGGCCCTTCTGCGGCCGCTCGTGCCGGAACATCGGGCCCG
>JAUIAI010000392.1 GCA_030425615.1 Gammaproteobacteria bacterium | reverse complement strand
GGTCTCGGTGACCGTGCAGCCCAGACCCTCGAGCAGCAGTCTCGTGCCTACGCGGACCCCGACGTCGTCCTCGATCAGCAGCACGGCGATGCCGTCGAGCCGCCGGGGCGCTTCGGCCACGGCCGCGGGCTCCGGCAGCCGCACCGGATCGATGGTGGGCAGCGTGATCGTGAACGTGCTGCCGCGTCCGGGCAACGAGTGCAGCCCGATCCGGCCGCCGAGCATGGGAACGAGCCTGTGCACGATGGACAGGCCCAGGCCCAGCCCCTTGCGGCGGTCGCGCGCGGTGTTGCCGAGCTGGTAGAACTCTTCGAAGATGCGCGTCTGCTCGTGCGGGGCGATGCCCACCCCGGTGTCGGTCACGCTGATTTCGCAACCGCCTTCGGCCAGTGCGAGTGTGACGGTGACCGCGCCTTCTTCGGTGTACTTGATGGCGTTGTCCAGCAGGTTGCGCAACACCCGCTCGAGCAGCGTGCGGTCGGTGTCCACCCAGGGTGCGGCGAGCAACTCCACCCGCATGTCCAGGCCCTTGCCGTCGGCGAGCGAGCGCGCGCCGTTGACCACGCGCTGGACGAACTGGCCGAGGTTGATCGGTTCGGGCGCCACCTGGACGACGCCGGCGTCGAGCTTGGAGACGTCCAGCAGCGCGTCCAGCTCGGTGGTGAGATCGGCCATGGCCTGACGGATGTTGTGCGCGATCTCCGCCGTGCGCTCGTCGAGCGGGCGGCGCGACAGGGCGGCGCTGAACATGGACAACGTCTGCAGGGGCTGGCGCAGATCATGGCTGGCCGCCGCCAGGAAGCGAGTCTTGGCGTTGTTGGCGGACTGCTCCGCGCGCAGCGCGCGCAAGAGCTCGGCATTGATCCGGAAGCCCTCGGTGAAGCTGCGGAAGCTGTCGCGCGCCAGGGCGTCGAGGATCAGTCCGAGCAGCAGCACGAGCCCGGCGATACCCAGTTGCAGCACCAGGCTCAACGACGGCGCGGGCACCACCAGCCAGGCGATGGCCACGCACGCCAGGACCGGCGCCACGAAGGCCAGGAACAGCGGCCGGTACCCGTGGCTCGTGGCTACGCCGCCGGTGACCATGCCGATCATGATCATCGAGTGCACGCAGCGGGCCACCTCGTCCAGGTACGGATAGAACGCGGCGGAAGCGCCGACCACGAAGCCGTTGATCGCAGACAGTGTCACCGCCTCGCGAAGCCGTTCGCCGTGCGCACGCGTCGTCTCGCGCGGCAGCGCGGTCAGGCGCAGGTAGCGCAGGCCCTGCAGACCGGCGACGGCGATCAGCCAGACGACCAGCGCCGTCGCCGGTACGCTGTCGCTGCCGAGCCAGACGACCACCAGGGCCATCAGCGTGACCGGGATGGGAATGCGCACGGCCTGGATGCGCACCGCTTCGAGCAGCGCCTGACCGACCTCGGCGTCGATCTCGGGAACGAACCGGCCGGCGAGCCAGGCACGCGCCCGGCCCAGTGCGCCCCCCGGCCCCACCGCCGCGTTCACGGGGCCGGCGCCGCGCTCATGGCTGCGGCTGACGAAGACCGAGCTTGGCCACCACGTAGACGGCCTGGGTCCGGTTGGCGACGCCGAGCGCACGGTAGGCGGCGGACAGATGCAGCTTGACCGTGCCTTCGGCGATGTCCATGTCCCGGGCGATGGTCTTGTTCGACTTGCCCTTCACCGCCTGCATCAGCGCCTCGAGCTGGCGCGGGCTGAGCACCTCCCGGATCTCTTCGACCCCCCGGGCCGCGTCGTCGACGCGATCGGCACCCTCCCCGCCCGGCGGGGGCCACCCGCCGGGGTCGGCCCCCCAACGGTGCGGCGACGCCCCTGCGCCCGAGCCGGCTCCCGCCCCCTGGGACGCGCCACCCCGTGAATCGAAAGAACGGCCCGGATCGGTGGGACGGCCCGGGTCGCTGGAACGGTCCGCCTCGTGAGATCCGGACGCACGCGCACCGGCACCCGCCCAGAACCGGCCGCCGATCTCGTCGAGCACGAGGCTGGGCAGGTAGACGGACCCGGCCATGACGAGGCGCAGGGCGCCGAACATCACCTCCGGCGTCTCGGCCTTGGGAATGAAGCCCCCCGCGCCGAGTTCGATGCAGTTGCGGATCAGACCCGGATCGGTGCTGCCCGAAACCACCACCACGGGAATTTCCGGCAGGAGCTGGCGCACGCGCGCGAGCGCGCTCAGGCCGGCAAGCCCCCCGGGTAGCTGCAGGTCGAGCAGAACCAGATCCACTTCCCCGTGCAGTGACGGGTCGAGTTGCTCGATCCGGTCGGCGTGAAACGCGACGATATCCGGGTCGAGATCGGACAAAAGCAATTCCAGGCCACGCCGGAAAAGGGCATGGTCGTCGACGATCAGAATCTTCATCATGGCTGGCAGGCTGGCTGGCGCGAGAGTAACCTGACCGAACGGGAAATCGAACGAAATATGCCGAAAGGCATAGTTCATCCCGTTGATTTCTATCCCTTTTGGGGTAGAAATGAAGGTTTCGCTATAACCGAATGTCGGGTTGTTCAGGGTTCCGGCCCGAATAAGAATCAAGCGGGAACAACCAATAACAATCGGGGGGTTCTATACCCATGTCGGAAATGGCGCGGCGCAGTACGCCGTTCACGGAATCACCGTCGTCCGCACCGCCCGCGGATCTGGTCGCGGCAGCGCCGTCGCGCCCGACGGCCACTCTGGCGGGGGCACTGCGTGCCGTGCCGGCGCAATCGCAACGGCCGGCCGGCCCCGGCGCCAGCCCCGCCATCGGCTACCTGATCGACCGCGACGTGCGGGTGCTGGCGGTGGAGCCCGGCCGGCATGCCGGCCTGCTCACGGCGGACGATCTCGCCGGCCTCAGCCTCGAGGGCGGACGGCTGGTGCCGGCCGACACCGAGCTGCTGGACCGCTGGAAGGCCCGGGTCAACCAGGTCGTGACGTCCGGCAAGGGCTGTCTGTTCATGCTCGGCAAACAACCGGCCGATGGCACGGTGGGCCTGGCCCCAGGCCCGCAGCCCGGGACGGCGCACGTGCGGCTCGTGAAACCCTCGGTTCTGGACACGGAAACCGCCGAGTCGGTGGCCCGGCTGGCAGGCATGTCGGCGCGCGAGACGCAGGTCTTCGGCCTGCTGCTGGCGGGACTGCCGCCCAAGCAGATCAGCGGCGAACTCAGGACGAGCCTGTCGACGGTGCGCAGTCAGGTGAAGAGCGTGCTCGCCAAGACCGGCTACAACGGCATGCGCGAACTCATCGCCGCCATGGCGCGGATGCCTTCGATCCAGCGCCAGACCGCGGCGGAGACCGACATCCGGTTCACGCCGTTCAGAACCCCCGAAGGCGGCGAGCCCCCCCGCTGATCTTGCGGCGGGTTACGACACGAGCGCGGCGATCATCTGCTCGATGCCCTCCGTGGGCCTGCGCTTGAAGCCGGACTTCGCGAAACGAAGCCAGCGCCCGAGCACGAACGCGAGCACGAGGTTGGCGCGGGCGCCCGAGTCCACATGGGCGGGCAGGCGTCCCGCACCGACGGCGTTGCGAACCACCTGCTTCAGGGCGGTCTCGAGACGGTCGGTGATCTCGTTGATGCGCACCTGCAACCGGGCATCCTCGTTGACCAGCGCCTCGCCCACCAGGACACGGCTCATGCCCGGGTTCTTCTCCGCGAACGCCAGCAGCATGCCGATGATGGTGCGCAACTGACGCAGCGGGTCGGTCTCCTGGGCGGAGATCTGGTTGATGAGCGAGAACACGGTGCGCTCGATGAAATCGATCAGGCCCTCGAACATCTGCGCCTTGGAGGCGAAATGCCGGTACAGGGCCGCCTCCGAAACGTTCAGACGCCGGGCGAGCGCGGCTGTGGTGACCCGTTCCGAACCCGGCTCCTGCAGCATGGTGGCCAGCGTCTGGAGGATCTGGACCCGGCGCTCTCCCGGCTTGGGACGGCCCCCCTTACCCTTGGCGGCGACCTTGGCCGCGGGACGCGAAACCATGGACGGATCTCCGGGAGCGGACCCGGCCACGGGGGCAACCGGCTGCGCCGGCACGGCGTTCGCGGCTCGGGGGATGGCCGGCTGCGGCACGGCCGCCAGACGGGTTGGGGTCACGACCGGACGCGGGAGAGTCTGAGCGTCGCCTTCCCGTTCGGGCGAGGCGACCGTCGCGTCGGCACGCTCTGACATCGGCACGCTATCGGCCATGGCAAACAAGGGAAGTCGCAGCAGTCATGGATTGGGGCGGCAGACCTGGTGCTCTTTGTTGGAATGACGATCATCGGACCGGCCTGAGTGCATGGTGACACCGCCGAGTCGTCGGCGTCAACGAAGCGCACACCTA
>JAUIAI010000391.1 GCA_030425615.1 Gammaproteobacteria bacterium | reverse complement strand
CCGATCAGCAGCGGAACGCGGCGCTCGCGGAACCAGGGATCGCGCTCCATCTCACGGGCGACATGGGACATCTCCTCCAGCGACGGGGTGATCAGGCCCGACAGCCCGACGATGTCCGCCTTCTCTTCCTTGGCCTTGGCCAGGATCTCCGCAGCCGGCACCATGACGCCCATGTTGACGACGTCGAAGTTGTTGCACTGGAGCACGACGGTCACGATGTTCTTGCCGATGTCGTGGACATCGCCCTTCACCGTGGCCATGATGATCTTGCCCTTGCTGGCGACATCGCCCCCTTCGGCCGCGATCTGGGCCTTCTCGGCCTCGATGTAGGGAATGAGATGGGCCACCGCCTGCTTCATGACCCGGGCCGACTTGACCACCTGCGGCAGGAACATCTTGCCCGCACCGAACAGGTCGCCGACGACGTTCATGCCGTCCATCAGCGGGCCTTCGATGACCTCGATGGGCCGCCCGCCGCGGGCGGCGACGGCCTGCCAGGCCTCCTCGGTGTCGTCTTCCACGAACTGGGTGATACCGTGGATGAGCGCGTGCGTGAGCCGCTGCTCGACCGGGCGCGGGGCATCTTCGGTGCCGCGCCACTCCAGCGAATCCTGCTTGCGTGCCGCGCCGCCCTTGAGACCGGCGGCGAACTCGATCATGCGCTCGGTGGCCGTCTTGTCGCGCTCCGGCGAGTCCGCGGGCAGGTCGTCGGGCAGCGTGGGGGGACGATTCAGGACGATGTCCTCCACCCTTGCACGCAGGCCCGCATCGAGTTCGTCGTAGACCCCGATCATGCCGGCGTTCACGATGCCCATGGTGAGGCCGGCGCGGATCGCGTGATACAGGAAGACCGTGTGGATCGCCTCGCGCGCCGGCTCGTTACCCCGGAAGCTGAACGAGACGTTCGACACCCCGCCCGACACACTCGCGTGCGGCAGGTTCTCGCGAATCCAGCGGGTGGCCTCGATGAAGTCGACCGCGTAGTTGTCGTGCTCGTCGATGCCGGTCGCGATCGCGAAGATGTTCGGGTCGAAGATGATGTCCTCGGCCGGAAAACCCACCTGCCGGGTCAGCAGCTCGTAGGCGCGCGCGCAGATCTCGGTCTTGCGCGCGAAGGTGTCGGCCTGACCCTGCTCGTCGAAAGCCATGACGACCACGGCCGCGCCATAGCGCCGGCAGAGCCGCGCCTGATGCAGGAACGACTCCTCGCCCTCCTTGAGCGAAATCGAGTTGACGATCGACTTGCCCTGGACGCACTTCAGGCCCGCCTCGATGACCGACCACTTCGAACTGTCGATCATGATGGGTACACGCGCGATGTCGGGCTCCGAGGCGATCAGATTCAGGAAGCGGGTCATGGCCGCTTCCGAATCGAGCATCGCCTCGTCCATGTTGACGTCGATGATCTGCGCGCCGTTCTCCACCTGCTGGCGCGCCACCTCCAGCGCTTCGTCGTATTGCTCGTTCAGGATCAGCCGCGCGAAGGCCTTGGAACCGGTGACGTTCGTTCGCTCACCGACATTCACGAACAACGAGTCGGCGTCGACATTGAACGGCTCCAGACCGGACAGACGCATGACGCCGGAGCGTCCCCGCGGCACGGCGCGCGGCGCGACGCCGGTGAGCTGCTCGCGGATCGCGGCGATGTGTTCCGGCGTCGTGCCGCAGCACCCGCCGGCCAGGTTCACGAAGCCGGACTCGGCGAACTCCCGAAGCAGCGACGAGGTGACCTCCGGAGTCTCGTCGAAACCCGTCTCCGACATCGGATTGGGCAGTCCGGCATTCGGATAGACACAGACGTGGGTGTCCGCCAGTCGGGCGAGCTCCTCGATGTAAGGCCGCATCAGCGCGGCGCCCAGCGCGCAGTTCAGGCCGATGCTGATGGGCCGCGCATGGCGCACAGAGTTCCAGAACGCCTCGACGGTCTGACCGGAGAGAATCCGGCCCGACGCATCCGTGACCGTGCCCGAGATCATGACCGGCAGCGCCGGCTCGCCCGCCTTCACGCGCGCCGAATTGATCTCGTCGATGGCGAACAGGGCCGCCTTCGCGTTCAGCGTATCGAAGATGGTCTCGACCAGGAAGAGATCGACGCCGCCGTCGACCAGCGCACTGGCCTGCTCGTAGTAGGTCTCCCGAAGCTGGTCGAAGGTGACGTTGCGCGCCGCCGGATCGTTGACGTCGGGCGAGATCGACGCGGTCTTGGGTTGCGGACCGAGCGCGCCGGCGACGAACCGGGGATGGTCGTCGGTCGAGAACTTGTCGCAGGCCTCGCGCGCGAGTCGTGCCGACACGCGGTTCATTTCCGCCGCCACGTGCGACAGGCCGTAGTCGGCCTGGGCGACACCGGTGGCGCCGAAGGTGTTGGTCTCGACAATGTCCGCGCCGGCCGCGAGATAAGCCTCGTGGATCTCGCGGATGATCGCCGGCTGCGTCAGCGAGAGCAGCTCGTTGTCGCCCTTGAGATCCTGACCGTGGTCGGCGAACCGTTCGCCGCGGTACGCCGCTTCGTCCAGCTTGTGCCGCTGGATCATCGTTCCCATGGCCCCATCGAGGAACAAGATGCGCTCGGCGAGCGCCCCACGGAGGGCGATGGCGACCGGGCTTTCGACAGGGGTAGCTTCTACATTGGTGGAGGTCTGATAGGTCATTGATTTATCTTAACAAGCGCTCGGATTTGCTACATTCGTGCGCGTACGGGGAAAAGGTTTCGCGCCCACGGCGGTCGAGCCGCCCCCCTCACCACGCATCCCCACCAGGAGACAGACCATGGCGAGCCTCGCTTTCGAAGCGCCCGCAGCCACCGTGATTCCCGTCGACGACGGGACCGGTTTTCCCGTGAGACGCGTCTACTGCGTCGGCCGCAACTATGTCGAGCACGCCAAGGAGATGGGCTTCACCGGCCGGGAGCCGCCCTTCTTCTTCATCAAGCCCGCCGATGCCCTCGTCGTCGTACCCGGCGGACAGTCCGGCGCGATCGATTATCCGCCCGGCACCGAGGACCTGCATCATGAAATCGAGTTGGTCGTGGGCATCGGCAAGGGCGGGGCGGACATCTCCGCAGCCGACGCACGCGAGCACGTGTTCGGCTACGCCGTCGGTCTGGACATGACCCGGCGCGACCTGCAGGGCCAGGCCAAGAAACAGGGCCGGCCCTGGGAGATCGGCAAGGCGTTCGACCAGTCCGGCCCCATCGGCCCCATGATGCGCGCCAGCCAGGTCTCCGGCATCGACGAGGCACCGATCACGCTGCGCGTGAACGGTGAACTCCGGCAGGAGGCGACCATTGCCGATCTCATCTGGAACATCGACGAGATCATCGAACACCTGAGCGCCTACTGGACCCTGCAACCGGGCGACCTGATTTTCACCGGCACACCCGCCGGTGTCGCCGCCGTGGTCAAGGGCGATCGTCTGGTCGGCGCCGTGGGCGGTGTCGGCGAACTCTCAGTCGTCATCAAGTGAGCCGAGCATGAGTGAATTCCTCGCCCCTACCGAAGCGCTGCACCGCTGGGTCGTCGACCTGTTCGAGGCTGCGGGCTCCAACCCTGCCGAAGCCCGTCTGACGGCGGACCACCTCGTGGGCGCCAATCTCGCGGGCCACGACTCGCACGGCGTGGGCATGGTGCCGCGTTACGTGAAGTCCTGCCTGAACGACGAACTGGCCCTGAACCAGGAGATCACGATCGCCATGGACGCCGGCAACATGCTGGTCGTCGATGGCAACCGGGGCCTGGGTCAGTCGGTGGCCTACCAGGCCATGAACCGCGCGATCGAACGGACCCGGGAGTCCGGCATCGGCCTGTTGTCCCTGCGCAATGCGCATCACATCGGGCGCGTCGGACACTGGGCCGAGATGGCCATCGACGCCGGTCTGGCCTCGATCATGTTCACCAGCGCCATGGGCCATATGTTCCTGGTGGCCCCGCACGGGGGTGGCGAGGCCCGCTTCCTGACCAATCCGTTCACGATCGGCGTTCCCCGTCGCGACGGCGACCCGCTGGTTCTCGACTACGCCACCAGCGCGATCGCCCAGGGCAAGGCGCGCGTCGCCTACAACAAGAAGGTGGATCTGCCGCCCGGCTCGGCGATCGACGCCCAGGGTGAGCCCACCAACGACGCCCGCGTGATGTTCGAGGAGCCGCTCGGCGCCCTGCGCACGTTCGCCGGTCACAAGGGCTACGCACTGGCGATGATCGTCGAGCTCTTCGCCGGCGCCCTGAGCGGTGGCGGCACCATGCGTCCCGAGACCATGCCCAAGGAGTTCGGGGTCTACAACCACCTGCTGGCGATCCTCTTCGACCCCGACAAGCTCGGCACGCGCGACCAGTTC
>JAUIAI010000390.1 GCA_030425615.1 Gammaproteobacteria bacterium | reverse complement strand
TATCCATCCTGTTCGGTCACTACGTGGCCGACGAGGGCGCGATCGAGGTCTTCGGCGAGCCGCTGCCGCCGGGCGATCCGGCCGCGGCACTGGCCGCCGGCGTGGGCATGGTGCACCAGCACTTCACGCTGGCCGAAAGACTCACGGTGCTGGAGAACGTCATCGCCGGGACGGCGCCGCTGAGCCGTTTGCGGCTGGAGGCCGGTGCTGCCAGACGGCGGCTGCTGGAACTGGCGCAGCGCTTCGGCCTCACGGTGCAGCCGGACCGCCGGGTGGCGGATCTGTCCATCGGCGAGCGTCAGCGGGTGGAGATCCTCAAGGCCCTCTACCGGGGCGCACGCATCCTGATCCTGGACGAACCGACGGCCGTGCTCACGCCCCAGGAGAGCGAGGCGCTGTTCGAGACCCTGGGTCAGTTCGTCGCCCAGGGGCTGTCGATCATCTTCATCAGCCACAAGCTCAACGAGGTTCTGCGCGTCGCCGACCGGATCGCCGTGCTGCGGGCCGGCCGCCTCGTGGCCGATCTTCAAGCCGGTGAAGCGGACCGCGACACGCTTGCCGAACTCATGGTCGGTCACGCGGTTCCCGCCGCGGCCGCACGTCCTCCGGCCCGCGAGGACGGCGCCGTGGTCTGCCGTCTGAGCGCAGCCAGCGTCGATGCGGACGACCGCCGCGCCGCCCTCGGGGCCGTGAACCTCGAGCTGCGCGCCGGCCGCGTGCTCGGCATTGCCGGCGTATCCGGCAACGGGCAGCAGGAGCTGGCCGACGTGCTCTGCGGCGTGCGCGCTCTCGACGGGGGCGTGCTGGAAATCCATGGCCGGGCCGTGACGGCCGATCCTCGCGCATTGCTCGCCGCCGGCGTGGCCCGCATTCCCGAGGACCGGCACGCGGTCGGCACCGTCGGCGATCTGCCCGTGTGGGAGAACGCGATCATCGAGCAGATCCGGCATCCGTCGCTATCCACGGCGGGCTGGCTGGGCGGGCTGATCCGGGGCCGCGCGGCCCGCGCGTTCGCTTCGTCCCTGGTGGAGCGCTTCGACGTCCGCGGCCTGCAGGCCAGGGGCGTCGCCACCCCCACGCGTGCGCTGTCCGGCGGCAACATGCAGAAGCTCATTCTCGGGCGGGCGCTCACCGGAGCTCCCGCCGCCGTCGGCGAACGGACGCCGGCGCCGACGCTGATCATCGCCAATCAGCCCACCTGGGGACTGGACGTCGGCGCGGTCGCGGCCGTGCACGGCCGTCTGCTGGACGCCGCGGGCTCGGGCAGCGCGGTGCTGCTCATCTCGGAAGACCTCGAGGAAGTGTTCGCACTGGCCGACGACATCGCGGTCATGCACGCGGGCAGGCTGACCCCGCCCCGGCCCGCCGGGAAGTGGACCATGGCCGGGATCGGCGCCGCGATGAGCGGCTCGGAGGCGGCATGAGGCTCGAACGACGCGAACGGGCCTCCCGGGCGGCCGCGCTGCTCGCACCGCTCGGCGCGGTCGCGGCCACGCTGCTGCTGGCCTCCGGACTCGTCGCGATCGCCGGGGCGCCCGTGGGTGCGGCCTATGCGAAGCTGCTCGAGGGCGCGTTCGGCTCACGGTTCGCCATCAGCGAGACGCTGACGCGCGCGGTCCCGCTGATGCTCACCGGTCTGGCTGCGGCCGTGGCATTCCGTGCGCGCTTCTACAACATCGGCGCCGAGGGGCAGCTCTACGGTGGAGCGCTCGCCGCGGTGGCGGTCGCCGGTCTGGCGCAGAGCGCACCGGCCGTGCCGATGCCGCTGCTGTTCGTGGCGATGCTGCTCGCCGCCGCGCTCACGGGTGCACTGCTGCTGCTGGGCCCGGCGCTGCTCAAGACCCGGCTCGGCGTGGACGAGGTGGTCACCACCCTGCTGCTGAACTTCGTCGTGCTGCTGTTCGTGTCGATGATGCTCGACGGGCCCATGAAGGACCCCACCGCAATGGGCTGGCCGCAGAGCCGCGCCCTGCCGTACGAGCTCGAACTCGGCCGCCTGCTGGCGCGTACGCGGCTGCATACCGGGCTGATCTACGCGGTGGCGCTCGCCATCGCGTTGTGGATCATGCTGCGCTTCTCGCGCTTCGGTTTCGCGGTACGCGCCGTCGGCGCCAACGCCCGTGCCGCTCACTTCGCCGGCCTGCGGGTCCAGGGCACGATGATCGCCGTGGCCGCCCTGTCGGGCGCGCTGGCCGGACTGGCCGGTGCGATCGAGGTCGCCGGCCGCACCACCTACGTGACGCTCGACATGTCTCCCGGCTACGGCTACGCAGGCATCGTGATCGCCATGCTCGCCGCGCTCAATCCGCTGGGTGTGGTCGTGGCGGCGGTCTTCGTGGCCGGCATGTTCGTCGGCGCGGACGGCATGAGCCGGGCCGTCGGTGTCCCCACGTTCATCGCCGACGTCATCGTCGCCACCTCGCTCCTGGCGATGCTCGTGGCGACCATGCTCGTCCAGTACCGGATCCGCCGATGACCGAGCTGCTCGACTTCGTCTTCACCGAGGCCTTCTGGATCGCCGTGCTGCGCATCGCGACGCCGCTGATCCTCGGCACGCTCGGCGCACTGGTCTGCGAACGGGCGGGCGTGCTCAATCTGGGCATCGAGGGCATCATGGTGGCCGGCGCGTTCGGCGGCTGGCTGGCGGTCTTCCTGGGCGCCCCGCTCTGGCTCGGCGTCGCCGCGGCCGCGGCCGTGGGCGGCGCGTTCGGGCTGCTGCACAGCGCGCTCACGGTTCACCTGGCACTCTCGCAGCACGTCACGGGGCTCGGCATCACACTGCTGGCCTCGAGCCTGTCGTACTACGCGTATCGCGTCGCCTTCCCGAAGGTGGACACGCCGCCCACCATCGAAGCCTTCGCCCCCATGGATGCGCTGCCGGTACCGGTGCTGTCCGGGCTCACGCCCCTCACCCTGCTGGCGGTGGTGCTGGTGGGCGTGGTGGCCTGGCTGCTGTATCGCACGCACATCGGCCTGGCGATCCGGCTCGTGGGCGAGAACCCGGCCGCGGCCGAAGCGCAGGGCATCGGCGTGCTGCCGGTGCGAACCCTGGCCGTGACGCTGGGCTCGGCCCTCATGGGCGTGGCCGGTGCGTTCCTGACGCTGGCCGCCTTCAACGCCTTTTTCTTCAACATGGTGAACGGCCGGGGCTGGATCTGCATCGCGCTCGTCGTGTTCGCCTCGTGGCGGCCCGGCAAGGCACTGCTCGGCGCGTTGCTGTTCGCGTTCTTCGATGCGCTGCAGTTGCGGCTGCAGCAGATCGAAGGCGGGCTGTTCGGCATGGATCTGCCCTACCAGATCTACCTGATGCTGCCCTACCTGCTGTCCATCCTGGCGCTCGTGGTGGTCGCCCGGCGGGCCGACTACCCGCAGGCACTGATGCAGCCCTTCCGGCGCGGCGAGCGGTGAGCGAGCGCCCGCTGCGGTGCACAAGTGCCTGAAAACGCAGCACATCCGGACCCAACCGCCGTTGGCCGGGCCCTTGTTTGACCCCCCGTGCGGCTTCGGCCACATTAGCGCAATGAGTACCGACAGAAACGACGGGCACATCCGCATCACGTCGCACCCGAGCGGCGGCGCGGCCGCGCATCCCATCCACTGGGGTGCGGCCACGCCGGCCGAGCGGGGGCCGGTGATCGGCTCCACGACCAATCGGGCGCACCGCAACGTCGTCGGCACCCACTCGGGATCGTACGGCGTGTACCGCGCACTCGCGGTGGCGGCGGGAGAGCTTCGCCGGGGCCACCGGGCGGACCTCTCCAACACCCTGCCCACCGACACCATCGGTCCCTATCCCCAATGGGCGGACCCCGAACGCATCGTCTCCATCGACCCGTGGGGCGCGATCGTCGCCGAGGTCTTCGCCGAGCAGATCGCCCAGGGCCTGGACCTGCGCCCCACCATCGCGGTCACCAAGGCGCACATCGACCTGCCGGAGATCCGCACGGCCATGGCGTTCCAGCGTCTCCAGGCAGACGGCCGCGTCCTGCTCGAAACCGGCTCGGCCGTGGTCACGAAGGTTGCGGTCGAACCGGTCTGGTACCTGCCGGGCGTGGCGAAGCGTTTCGGCTGCAGCGAGGCGGACCTGCGCCGCGCGTTGTTCGAGGAAACCGGCGGGATGTATCCGGAGCTGGTGACCCGCACCGACCTGGAGGTGTTCCTGCCCCCCATCGGCGGGCAGACGCTCTACATCTTCGGCGATCCCGCCGATCTCGCGAACCCGGACGTCGAACTGACCGCGCGGGTGCACGACGAGTGCAACGGCTCGGACGTCTTCGGCTCCGACATCTGCACCTGCAGACCCTATCTCACCCACGCCATCGAGGAGTGCATCCGG
>JAUIAI010000389.1 GCA_030425615.1 Gammaproteobacteria bacterium | reverse complement strand
GCGCGAGGGCAAGGGCAGCGCGGACATGACAGTGCCCGAGAATCAACAGCGCCTGAAGATGGGCGAATTCCCCCGCGGGGCGCGGATCATCCCCAATCCGTTTAACCGCATTCCAGGATTCGCCATCGACCACCACTATTTCCTGCCTGGCTTTCCCGTCATGGCCTGGCCCATGATCGAGTGGGTGCTCGACACCCATTACTCCGGACTCTTCCATCTGCGGCAGGTATCCGAGCGCTCTCTCTGGGCGTTCGAGTTCGCGGAGTCGGCGGCCACGCCGCTGCTCGAGGCTCTCGAGCGTGATTTCCCGCAGATCAAATCCTTCAGCCTGCCGTCGGCAGGCGAGCAGGGCACCCGGCGGCATGTGGAACTCGGCGTCAAGGGAGAGCCCCACGCCGTCGACGAAGCCTTCGCGCGGCTGCTCGAAGGCGTGCGCGCGGTGGGTGTCGAGTTCTCGTTCAGCGCGCCGCCTCGCTGAACCGCGGTCGCACCGGCCTGCCCGCGCCTCCGACTCTCCTGCTGTCGATGCGGTTGGGTACACGCAACGGGTCGGGGCCGGCCGCCTCTGGCGCGAATAGCGCTGCGTGGCGGATCGGCGATGAACGGCGGCTGCGGGACGACGGGTGACCAGCGCAGACCGAAACTGACAATTTTCGTCAGTCGGGTCAGAAGGGGTGCCCATTTTCGACGCGGTTGGTGCCCAACACGGCGTTGCGTCGATGCCGTCTGCTGAGTTGTCGCCAAACCACGGAGCCAGAAAAGAAAATGGCCCGGACGTTTGCCGGGCCAAAAGCACCACCTGGAGGAGGAGGGAGGAGATCGGTGGTGCCTGGAGGAGAAAACCTGCAGAAAACCTCAAGCGGCCGGGTCTGATCGGAGGGGCGGAGGCCCTGAAACCCCGATCTTCGCTGGCATCGACGGAATCGGAGGTCATCAGGCTGAATCGGGACGACCCTGGTGCGGATGCGTTCGTGTCCCTGAAGCGTGAGGTCCTCAGACTGACCAGTGTCTGAAACCCCACGGGACCACCCGCGGTCATCGTCTCGATCGTGCCGCCCAGTTGCCTGCCGTTCACGTCGACTTGCTCGTCCAACAGATTAGCAACGACCGTGCCAGATTTTCCGACAACGTGTCCGGCAGATGGGCGAACGAGCGGGATCGGCGGCGTCGGTTCCCCCGGTCCGTGACCGCTGTTGCGCAGGGCGCGAACTTGGTCGCCGGCGGGCAGGATGTCCTTGGGGATCGGCCGGCCCCGTTGATAGAGTGGCTTTCCCCTGGATGTCGGCAGTCTGATCGTGACCTCCGCGACCGTTCCCTCGCTTCGTTGCCGCGCCCTCAAGGTGCGCCTCTGGTTATCCGTCGTTCTGGCGTGGTGTACCTTCGCTGTGCTGCCGCCCGGCCTGTCGTCCGATGCCGGGTCGGCGCAGGCACGCTCGAAGACCGAAGGGAAGCAGGCGGGTGTGGCGAAGAAGTCGGACAAGGCCAAGGCCGGGAAGCGCGCGGCGGGCAAGTCGACCCGGAAGGTGGCTCGGGCCAGGAAGTCTTGGCGGGTCAGGAACAAGACCAGGCGCGCCGAGGCCCGGCCGACGCTGGCCCGTGCGTTCGGCCTGCACAAGGCCTCCGATCCGGCGGGACTGCGCTCCTCGGCGGCCTTCCTGCTCGATGTCGACAGCGGCCGCGTGCTTCTCGACAAGAACGGTGGGCAGGTGCTGCCCATCGCCTCCATCACGAAGCTGATGACCGTCATGGTGGTTCTGGACGCCGAGCAGTCCATGCGCGAAATGCTGACCATCTCGCGTGAGGACATCGATCGTCAGCGCAACTCCAGTTCCCGGCTGCCCGTCGGCACGCGTCTTTCCCGCCGCGAGATGATCCAGCTTGCCTTGATGGCGTCCGCCAATCGCGCCGCCAACGCGCTGGGGCGGCACTACCCGGGCGGGTTGACGGCATTCGTCTCGGCCATGAATGCAAAAGCCAGGCTGCTCGGCCTGTTCGACACGCGCTTCGCCGATCCTACCGGGCTCTCCGGCGCCAACGTCTCCAGCGCCCGCGATCTGGCGCGTCTGATGCAGGCCGCAGCCGAATACAAGATCCTGCGCGAGGATTCGACGCTCGACTCGTTGCAGGTCGATACCGGCTACCGGGTCCAACGGTTCGGCAATACGAACCCGCTCGTGCACGACGAGCAGTGGGACGTCGCCCTGCAGAAGACGGGCTACATCTCCGAGGCGGGGCGTTGCCTGACGATGCTCACGCGAATCGACGGTCGGATGGTCGCCATGGTGTTCCTGGCGTCGCAGGGCCGGCTGACGCGAATCGCCGACGCGCGGCGTGCCAGGAACTGGCTGCTGAGCAGCGGCGAACTCACCAAGATGGCATCGGCAGGGCCCGAGACCACGAACTGAGGGTCCGCCATGCGGCGCGAGCCCAACGGGACGCTCGCTCGGACCAACGGCCCGACATGCTCCAGCCCCGGCTCGGTCAGCCCGGTCGGCGGGACCGCTCAATCGGCCGGGGTGTAGCCCAGCGCATTCGAGATGGCGTCGGCCTTCTGTCGCAGCAACTCGATCCAGTGTTCCTGAACCTGTTCCGCCGGCGCGGAGATGGACAGGCCGGCAACCAGTCTGCCGCTGTCGTCGCGGATGCCGGCGGCGACGCAGCGCACACCCGGCTCGAGCTCCTCGTTGTCGCGGGCATACCCACGCGACTTCACGCGCGCCAGTTCGGCCTCCAGATCGCTCAGGCGGCCGATGCTGTTCGGTGTCTGCGAGGGCAGGCCGGTTCGCTCCGCATAGGCGCGCACGGCGGCCTCGTCGTCCGCAGCGAGGAAGAGCTTGCCCACGGAGGTCAGGTGCAGGGGCGCGCGCCCTCCCACTGCCCGAACCACCTGCATGCCCGAGCGCTCGGATACGGCGCGCTCGATGTAGTCGATCTCGTCCCCCTGCCGGATGGAGAGATTCACCGGTTGCTGGGCGCCGGTGTGGAGTTCGCGCATGGGCCCCAGCGCTGCGTCTCTCACGTTCAGGCGCGCCTTGACCAGATTGCCGAGCTCCAACAGTCGGATTCCGAGCTGGTAGGTTCCCGGCTCGATCCGGTCGACGATTCGCGCGACCACGAGATCGTTGAGGATGCGGTGCGCGGTCGACGGATGCAGTCCGGTGCGCGAGGACAGCAGCTTGAGGCTCGCCGGTTCGGGCTGGGTTGCCAGTGCATCGAGCAGACGGACCATGCGATCGATGACCTGGATCGCGGTCTTGCCTTCTTCGGCGGGATGGAGTCGGGGTCTTGCCATTGTGAGATGGTATACCACGACTCAAAAAACCAGCTACGGTTTGTCGCCTTCCCGGAGCGCGTTCGCGCAGGCGTGAACCAGGGCGGGGCCTGCGTAGACGAGACCGGTGTAGAGCTGGACGAGGTCGGCACCCGCATCGAGACGGCGGCGCGCCTCGGGCGCGTCCATGATTCCGCCGACCGAGATCACGGGATAGCCGGCGGGCAGCAGGCCGCGCACCTTCGTCAGCACCTGGCGCGACCGGTCCGACAGGGGGGCTCCCGACAGTCCGCCGGCCTCGTGCGCGTCGGAGGCGTGTGCGACCGCCGTTCGATCGATCGTCGTGTTGGTGGCGATCAGGCCGTCCACGCCCAGGGTCGGCAGGGCATCGCAGAGCGCCTCGAGATCGGCATCGCCCAGGTCCGGAGCGATCTTGACCAGCAGCGGCACCCGGCGGCCGTGCGTCACGGCCAGCGCATCGCGCCGTGCAGCCAGGGCCCGCAGGAGAGCTTCGAAGGCATCCCCGCTCTGCAGCGACCGCAGGTTCCGGGTGTTCGGTGACGAGATGTTGATCGTCACGTAATCCGCGTGGGCATGCACGGCGTCCAGACCACGCAGGTAGTCCTCCGGCGCGCGCTCGATCGGGGTATCCGCGTTCTTGCCGATGTTCAGCCCGAGGGGAATGCCGCGACGGGCGCGCCGGACGCGGGCGACGAAGGCCTCCAGGCCGTCGTTGTTGAAACCGAAGCGGTTGATCAGCGCATGCTCGGCGGGCAGCCGGAACAGTCTCGGCTTCGGGTTGCCGGGCTGTGGCCTCGGCGTCACGGTGCCGATCTCGACGAAGCCGAAACCAAGAGCGGCGAGCGCATCGATGTGGCGGCCGTCCTTGTCCAGTCCGGCCGCGAGTCCCACGCGGTTGGCGAAGCGCACACCGAAGACGGGGACCGGATCTTCGACCCTCGGCAGCAGGGGCGAACGCACCGCGGCAGCGAGGTCCAGCAGCCTGAGGCCCAGGTGGTGCGCGCGTTCCGGATCGAGTCGGAACAGGATCGGGCGGGCGGCGGCGTA
>JAUIAI010000388.1 GCA_030425615.1 Gammaproteobacteria bacterium | reverse complement strand
ATTCTAGGGGCGCACCCGCCGATCAGCAAGAAAAATCTCGAATCGAGAAAACCTATCTCATATTGCGGAATATTATGGGTAGCCGTGCCGACGCTCCCGGCGTCGCAGTGGCGAGACGCTCATCGCGAGCAACGGACTCGGAACTACGCTATACTGCGCGGCTTGGCGATGCGGCCGTAGCTCAGTTGGATAGAGTACCTGGCTACGAACCAGGGGGTCGTGGGTTCGAATCCTGCCGGCCGCGCCATCGTTCAAACGTCGGGAGCCGGTCACCGGACCCAACCCGCCGTGCCTGAAGGGCTGCCTCGAGCAGCCCTTTTTCTTGGGCGCAAGGCGCCGGGCCGCGAACGCGCGTCCGGCGGCCACCGCCTCGCCTCTGTTTCACGCGAACACGCCTACCCCGTCGACGGACGGATCACGCCGGCTCGGTACGCGAATCCGCCGATGATCCCCGCAGCACGAGCGCCGCGACCGCCGCGGCGGGCAGCGCAACCGGCCAGTAGGCGGTCATCATGGCCAGCCCGGCTCCGGCCAGCAGCCCTCGTTGCACGGGAGCGAGGGGGCGCCTGCCCACCCCTTCACTGGCCGCCACCAGCGCCGCCAGCCCGGCCGTGATGACGACCACGGACCAGACAATGTCCATCACCGATCCCTGCAACAGCAGGCCCGGCGAATGCACGAACGCGAACGGCACCAGGAAGGCGGGAAGCGCCAGCCGGACGGCAGCCGTCGCGATGCCCAGCGGGCTGGCGTCGGCAATCGCACTTGCCGCATAGGCGGCAACCGCCACGGGTGGCGTGAGCGCGGACATCACGGCGAAGTACAACAGGAACAGATGGGCGCCCAGCGTCTCGTAGCCGAGTGACCCGAGCGCCGGACCGATGAGCACCGCGGCCAGGATGTAGGCGCTCGGCGTGGGCATGCCCATACCCAGGACGATGGTCATGGCCGCGGCGAGCAGCAGTGACCAGAAGGGATCGCTCGCCGCCAGCATGAAGATGAGGCTGCCCAGCTTGCTGGCGAGCCCGGTCATCGTGATGCCGCCGATCACCAGACCGGCCGCCGCACAGGCGCCCGTGACGGCCACCATACGCAGGCTGGTCTCGGAAAGGATGTCGAACGCGGCCCGCGGTCCGATGCGCTGCCCCGGCCTGAACCACGAGACGATCAGCACCGCGGCCAGCGCGTACAACGCCGCGTAGGTCGGCGTATATCCCTCCAGCAGCGCCCACGTGATGGCCACCAGTGGAATAACGAAGACCCCGCCCCGGCGGAGCACCGCCCCGACTCCCGGCAGCGTGTCCCTGTCGAGCGCCGCCAGACCGAGACGATGGCTGCGCAGCTGGACCGCCAGATAGACCGCCGCGTAGTACAGCAGTGCCGGCACCAGCGCGGCAATGGCGATCTCGATGTAGGCGATGCCCGTGTACTCGGACATGATGAACGCGGCAGCACCCATCACGGGCGGCAGCAGACTGCCACCGGTCGAGGCCGCGACTTCCACCGCCGCGGCGAACACCGGCGGATATCCGAGTCGCTTCATCAGGGGAATGGTCACGGCACCGGTCGTGACGACATCGCTGGTCGGGCTGCCCGAGATGGTCCCGTACAAACCGGACGAAACGACCGCGATCTTCGCGGGCCCGCCCACCGCACCGCCGCTGATCGCGGAGGCCAGGTCGAAAAAGAAGTCGGCGCCACCGCTGCGTGCCAGTGCAGTGCCGAACAGCACGAACAGGAACGCATAGGTGGCCGCCACCCGCAACGGCACGCCGAACAGGCCGTCGGTGGTGAAGACCATGATGTCCAGGAAGTGCTCGCGACCGATCTCGCCGTGCGCGAGCGCACCGCCGAGCAGGTGTCCGCCGAGGTTGTACGCGATGAACAGCAGCACGATGAGCGTGAGACCGAGCCCCACCGCACGCCGGGTGGCCTCGATCGCCAGGACGATGACCGCGATCGCGGCAGCCTGGTCCGGCACGCCCAGGGGATCCAGGAGCGTGATGCGCTGCGCGATCGCGTCCGCGTGCACGATGAACCATGCACCGGCAACGCCGGAGACCCCCGCCAGCAGCCAGTCGGCACGCGCCCCGTGTCGGACGAGGGCCCCGGGGCGAGCACGAGAAACCCCAGGACCAGCATCAGGGTCAGGAAGATGATGGTCAGCGACAGCGCGTCCGAACGCGAAAACGCCGCCGCCCAGATCACCCAGACGGCGGTGAGTGCCGCGAAAGAGCGGACGAACACCCCCGTGGCACCCGCGGGGCGGCGCCGGGCACCGGTCTCGAATGCGAGCGCCAGCCAGCCCATCAGCGTGTCCTGCAGGCGCCTCGCGCCGCCGCGGTGCCGACCCGTCCCGTGACCGGAACGGTTGGCGGCGACTCCTGCCGGGAGCGCGGCTCTCGCGTCAACGCAGACCCGCGGCTGCGTAGGCTGCCTGCGCAGCCGGGTGGTAGTCGACGGCGGTACCCGAGGCCATCAGCTTGGCGTCGAGCGCCTTCATGGCCTTGTGGACACCCGCCACCTTGTCGGCATGCTCGATCAGAGCGCGCGTGAGATCACCCACCATGGTCTCGTCGGCATCGGCATTGACGAAGAGCTGGGCCGCCAGCGTCACGGTACGCGTGGGCTGGTCCACCCATTCGTAGGCCTCGGCCGGAATCGTGTAGGGCGAGATCTTCCACTGGGCGGTCACCTTCTCGACGGTGCTCTCGGACACGGGCAACAGCCTGAGATCGATGGCACTGGCGAGCTGGCGGATGGAACCGTGCCCCACGAAGAGCGAATTGAGCATCGCGTCGGCGCGCCGATCGCGCATCAGCTCACCCTGCTCCTTCGAGGCCGCATAGGTGACGCTCCCGCCGTATGCCTCCAGATCGGCCCCGGCGGCTTCGAGCATCGCTTCGCCGACCTGGCTGGCCACATTGCCCCGCCGGTTCAGCAGCAGACGCACGGGCACCTTCTTGCTGACGATGTCCTCGAGCGAAGCGACGCCGTGCTCCTTGGCGAAGTCCTCGTTCACGATGAGCTGCATCGGTGCCCAGGTGTACATCACGGCCACTGTCCGCAAGTGGTTCATCGGAGCACGGAACGGCTCGCGGCCGTTGACCGCCGCGATTGCCTCGGCATCGTGGACGAGTGCCACGTCGCACTTCTTCTGAGCAAGCAGCGCCACGTTGGCGAACCCGCCACCCGAAGTCTGATACGTGACCGTGGATCCGGGCTTGGCAGCCTTGAGTGCGGCGTCCACACCCGCCCCCAGCAGCGACCAGAGCCCGCCGGGACTCGCACCGCACATGGTGATCTGGTACTGCGCGGTGGCGGCCGCGCAGAGGCCAACGGTGGTCACGGCAGCCGTCAGCGCGCGGGCGATCGTAAGCCTGGCGTTCATGGTGTCTCCTTTCGGGCGGTTCCGCCCTGTTAGACTGCTTCGGTGATGGGCCCCGGCCCGGGCCTCGGGACACGGACTCCGGACCCGCGCTCTCCGGCGGCATCCGGCCCGGTCAAGGCGCGGACTCCATCCGGCGCTAGTATTTCACAGGCGCGTGACGGACCGGCCACCGGGTCGTCTTTCGCTTCACGTCCAGGGTGGTCGCCCGCCGTTCCCCCGCTCGCGGAGAAGAGATTCATGTGCACGAACGACCCCGGTCAGACCACGCCGGATGCCCCTCTGAGGCCGGCGAAGGCCCCCGGAGAGGCCCTGGTGCGCGACCTCGTGCTCGCCAACCGGATCCTGGCACGGCACGGTGTCGTGGATGCCTTCGGCCATGTATCGGTCCGGCATCCTCACGCCCCCGACCGTTTCCTGCTCGCGCGCAACATGGCGCCGGCGCAGGTGACCTCGGGCGATATCGTGGAATTCACTCTCGATGGCGAACCGGTGAACGCCGCCGGCCGCCGCGTCTACCTGGAGCGCTTCATCCACGGAGAGATCCTGCGGCGGTTCCCCGGTGTGCACGCCGTGGTCCACAGCCACGCGCCGTCGGTGGTTCCGTTCGGCGTCGTCGCATCACAGCCGCTGCGCGCCCTCTGGCACATGAGCGCGTTCCTCGGCGCCCGCGTGCCGGTCTGGGACATCCGGGACCAGGTCGGCGACGGCACGGATCTCCTGATCCGCGACCGAGAGACGGGCGCATCGCTTGCCGCGGCCTTCGATCAGGGTGATTGCGCGGTGCTGATGCGGGGGCACGGCGCCACGGTCGTGGGAACGGACCTGGCCGAGGTCGTGTTTCGCGCCGTCTACACCCAGCACAACGCAACGCTGCAGCAACAGGCGATCGGCCTGGGCGAGATCCGATTCCTGAGCGAGACCGAGGTCCGCGCAGCGGCCGATACGGTC
>JAUIAI010000387.1 GCA_030425615.1 Gammaproteobacteria bacterium | reverse complement strand
GTGAATGCACCGGCGGCTCCGTCCGACCTGGACAGCAGGCGGATGACGGCCACCCCGTGGGTCGCCGCGGCGGCCAGGGCCGGGCCGTCGTAGTCGGCGGTGACGATCAGCGCGCGCGCGTTCAGGTCACTGAGGTAGAACGCGTACTCGTCTTCGCGGTAGGCCGGATTGAGCGGCGCCGTGGTGGCGTGCTGGGCGACCGTGATAAACGCGGTGGCCATCTCGGGCCCGTTGGGCAGCACGATGGCCACGCGATCACCCCGGCCGATACCGTGCGACGCGAGGTTCCGGCGAACCTCGTCGGTCAGGGCACGGAGCGCGCCAAAAGTGAGCCATTGGCGGCCGGGCGCGCCGATGGCGGGCGTGTCGGCGTCGTGACGGGCCAGCAGGGCCTGTAGGGTGTCGGACATCTCGGATCCTGGGGCAAGACAGTGGGAATGCGCAGGCGAACCGATGCCGATTCCCGCGCCTTCGAATCCGCTGATGATATCGAACCGGTGCCGGGGCGGTTGTGGCCGGGCCTGCGCGGTCGCCTCGGACGCGGCCAGGGCTCGTGCCCCGTCCGGGCCGCCCGCGCGCCCGTCGGTTGGGCCTGCCACGATCGTTCGTGCGCTCGTACACTTCCGGATCAACCCCTGGCAGGCCCCGCGGCATCGACGAGAGAACCCATGAACGCAACCCCCGAGACGAGTCGAGCAAGGTTTCGTCCCGACGCCCCCACCGTGTCCGAGGCCGATCTGCGACGCCTGACGGCGGCGCTGGCGCCCGGGGGCGAGCGGGTCGGCCTGATCATCGATCTGGATGGCCTGTTCCCCGGCGAGGATCCCGGCGATCTGCCCGAGGCGGTGCCGGCGCTGATGAACGGGCTGCGTCAGGCCCTCGACGGCGCGGTGGCGGTCGTCAGCGCGCGCACGGTCGCCGAGATCGATCGCTGGCTCTCGCCGGTGCGCCTGCCCGCGCTGGGAGAGGGCGGGCGCCAGTGGCGGGCCGATCTCGGCCGGCCCACGGCCGTCAGGGAGTACGACGGGCTGGCGGCGGCCTTGTCGGCCGCGGTGTCCCGCGACGAGCGCTTCGACGGGCGCAGCCTGCTGTTCGTCGGCGATGCGGCGCGCAGCGGGGCGCTGCCGCCGGGAATGCCTGCAGTACAGCCACCGGCCGGCGCCACCTCCGGCGAGCGGGCGCAGGCCATACTCGCCGCCCTGGCGCAGGCCCTGGCCCAGCGTCTGGTCTGAGGGCGGGCTCCCGGCCCGGGCCCGCATCGCCCGGCGGCTCTAAGATAGCGGCCCCGAGACCGATGCCGCAGCGAGCCGCCCATGACCGCACCCCGCAAGAAGACTCCTGAGACCCTGCGCAGCGCACGCTGGTTCGCCAAGGACGATCTGCGCGGGTTCGGCCATCGGTCGCGCGCGATGCAGATGGGCTACGGCCCGGAAGACTGGGCCGGCAGGCCGATCATCGGCATCCTCAACACCTGGTCGGACATCAATCAGTGCCATGCGCACTTCAAGCAGCGGGTCGAGGATGTGAAGCGCGGCATCCTGCAGGCCGGTGGCTTCCCGATCGAACTGCCGGCCATTTCGCTGTCGGAGCCCATGGTCAAGCCCACGACCATGCTCTACCGCAATCTTCTGGCCATCGAGGCCGAGGAACTGATCCGCTCGCATCCCGTGGACGGTGCCGTGCTGATGGGCGGCTGCGACAAGACCACCCCGGGGCTGGTCATGGGCGCGCTCAGTGCCGGTCTGCCGTTCATCTTCGTGCCGGCGGGGCCGATGCTGCGGGGCAACTGGAAGGGGCAGACCCTGGGCAGCGGATCGGACTCCTGGAAGTACTGGGACGAGCGCCGCGCGGGCAACATCAGCGACGCGCAGTGGCGCGAGCTCGAGGGCGGCATCGCGCGTTCCTACGGACATTGCATGACCATGGGCACGGCCAGCACCATGACCGCGATCGCCGAGGCCATGGGACTCACGCTGCCGGGCGCGTCGTCGATCCCGGCGCCCGACGCGAATCACATCCGGATGTGCTCGGCCTCGGGCCGGCGCGCCGTCGAGATGGTCTGGGAGGATCTCCTGCCCACCCAGGTGCTGACCGCGCCCGCCGTGCGCAACGCGATCCGCGTCGCCATGGCCACCGGCTGTTCCACGAACGCGATCATCCACGTGGTGGCCATGGCGCGGCGTGCCGGCGTGCCCTGCGGACTCGGCGATTTCGACGCCGCCAGTCGCGAGGTCCCGGTGCTGGCCAATATCCGGCCCAGCGGCGACAAGTACCTGATGGAAGACTTCTATTACGCCGGCGGCCTGCGCGCGCTCATGGCCAACCTGGGCGATCTGCTCGACCGGGATTGCCTGACCGTCAGCGGGCAGACGCTGGGCGAGACGCTGGCCGAGGCCGAGGTCTACGATGACGACGTCATCCGCCCGCTGTCCAACCCCGTGTATCACAGCGGCGCGCTCGCCGTGCTGCGCGGCAATCTCGCGCCGGGCGGGTGCGTGATCAAGCCGTCTGCCTGCGATCAGCGCTATCTCTCGCACACCGGCCCGGCGCTGGTGTTCGACAGCTACCCCGAGATGAAAGCGGCCGTGGACGACCCGGATCTGGACGTCACCGCCGACACGGTGCTCGTGCTGCGCAACGCCGGCCCGCAGGGCGGCCCGGGCATGCCGGAGTGGGGCATGCTGCCGATTCCCACGAAGCTCGTGAAGCAGGGTGTGCGCGACATGGTGCGCATCTCGGATGCGCGCATGAGCGGGACCAGCTACGGTGCGTGCGTGCTGCACGTGGCACCGGAGTCCTTCATCGGCGGGCCGCTGGCCCTGGTGCGGACCGGCGACATGATCCGCATCGACGTCGAGGCGCGCAGCATCGACATGCTGGTCGACGACGACGAACTCGCCCGACGCAAGGCAGCCTGGACGGCACCGGCACCGCGCTACGAGCGCGGCTACGGCTGGATGTTCGCGCGCCACATCCGGCAGGCCGACGAAGGCTGCGACTTCGATTACCTGGAGACCGGGTTCGGTGCGCCGGTCGCCGAGCCGGACATCTTCTGAAGCGCCAGGTGCGCTTTTCCTGCCGCGCCGGCCCGGCAGCCTCTGAAGCCGCCAGGCCATCCCCGATTGACGTCGACCCGGATCGTGATGCCATGACCCAACTCTCCGAGACCACCCGCGCCAGACTCGCCGGGGTCAGTACCGCCACCGTGTGCACGGCGCTGTTCAAGCGCGGGCTGCGCAACCAGTTCATCCAGGACGTTCGTCCCCTGAATCCCGGACTGCCGAACATGGTCGGCCCGGCCTTCACCCTGCGTTACATCCCCGCGCGCGAGGATCTCAACCCGCTGAGCGTGTTCCAGAACCCCGAACACCCGCAGCGCGCGGCGGTGGAGCGCTGCCCGCCGGGCGCGGTGATGGTGTTCGACAGCCGCAAGGACGCGCGCGCCGCTTCGGCCGGCTCCATCCTGGTGACGCGGCTCATGGTGCGGGGCTGCGCGGGCGTGGTCACCGACGGCGGCTTCCGCGACGCCCCCGAGATCGCACGCCTTGCCATTCCCGCCTACCACCACCGGCCGTCGGCGCCCACCAATCTCACGCTGCATCAGGCGCTGGACATCGACGTTCCCATCGGCTGCGGCGACGTGGCCGTCTGGCCGGGCGACATCATGGTGGGCGACGCCGAAGGCGTGGCCGTGATTCCGGCCGCGATCGTCGACGAGGTGGCCGCCGAGGCCGTCGAGATGACCGCCTTCGAGGACTTCGTCACCGAGCGGGTGCGGGCCGGAGACACGATCATCGGGCTCTATCCGGCAACGAAGCCGGAATCGGTGGCCGCATTCGAGGCCTGGCGCAAGGAGAACGGACGATGAGCCGCAGGAAGATCGTGGTGACCGAGCCGATCCATCCGGACGGGATGGTCATCCTGAAGGCGCGTGACGATTTCGACGTGGTCGAACTCGAGCGCTGCGACGCCGAGGCCCTGAAGACGGCCCTGGCCGACGCCGAGGGCGTGCTGGTGCGCAGCGCCAGGATCACCCCGGAGGTGCTGGCGGCCGCGCCTTCGCTGCGCATCGTTTCGCGCCACGGTGTCGGCTGCGACCACATCGCCGTCGAGGACTGCAGCGCGCGTGGCATCACCGTGGCGATCGCGGCGGAGGCCAACGCCTGGTCGGTCGCCGAGCACACCCTGATGATGCTGCTGGCGCTGTCCAAGTGTGCGTTCGACGCCGACGAGGCCATGCGCCAGGGGCGTTACGGCGTGCGCGGCTCGCTGCCGTCGTTCGAACTGGCCGGCCGTACCGCACTGATCGTGGGCTACGGACGTATCGGACGGCTGGTGGCGCC
>JAUIAI010000386.1 GCA_030425615.1 Gammaproteobacteria bacterium | reverse complement strand
TGCGACGAATCTGCCAGGAACTGGCTGTCCAGCACCATCTACTGGTGAACAGTTTGCAGCGCGTGATCGAAACGCGCTACGGCGAGCCTGCCGCGCGCGCCGATTGCGGCGTGCGCCCCGGCCGCCTCAGCAGGCCTCCCCCTGCGACCTTCGGAGAGACGACCTTGCAGCCATCCTGGCCACTGCACCGCGCGTGCGTAGCACTCGCGTCCCTTTCCCTTCTGGCCGCCTGCAGCGACGGCGAGCATTCGCCCGCGTTCCCCGCAGGCTTCGACGACGTCGCGGTAGTGCCGGTGGAGAATCCGCTGGACGCCCTGGAGAGCGGGAAGTCCGGGCCCCTGGACAAGGGGGCGGTGGTGACCACGAAGGCGTTGCCCAAGGCCGCGCCGGCCGATGCGCACCTCGCAGGCGCCTGGTCGGAGGCGGCCTCCTGGCCGCTCTCGCCGATTCATTCCGTGATGCTGGCTGACGGCCGCATCATGACCTACGGCACGGATGCCGCCGGCAACAACGGTACGGGTTTCGTTCACGACATCTGGGACTGGCGGGAAGGACTCGGGCCCGATTCGCATCTGACGCTGCCTCACCAGACCGGCACGAACATCTTCTGCAGCGCACAGGGGCTGCTGCCCGGTTCTGGCTCGTTGCTGATAACCGGCGGCGACGAGCGCGGCCTGCCGGCCGGCGAAGCGCTGTGGGGAGTCAACGACGTCAACGTCTTCGACCCGGCGACCGGCGAGATGCGCCGGTTGGCCGATTCGATGCGCTACGACCGCTGGTATCCGACGCTCACCGGGCTGCCGAACGGCGATCAGCTGGTACAGGGTGGACGCAGCGCCAAGGGGATGGCGGCGCCGATGGTGCCCGAGATCTACAGCGAGCGACGCGGCTGGCGGGTGCTCACCGGTCTCGCCGATGCGCAGCTGTACGCAGGCAACGACTGGTTCTACCCGCGCAGCTTCGTCATGCCGGACGGCCGGGTGCTGATGCTCAAGCGGCGCACCCGCGAACTGATGGCCATCGACACGCGCGGTCCGGGCAGCGTGCAGACGCTCGGCAACTACACCGGCAACGTGGGTGCGGCTGTACCGGCAGTCATGTACGACATCGGCAAGCTCCTGGTGATGCGCAATGACGGCAGCGCGTTCACGGTGGACATGAACGATGGCGGCCTGCGGGTCCAGGATGTCGCGCCGGGCAGCGGCAGTCGGATCTGGTCGGACGGCACGGTACTGGCCGACGGCCGCGTGTTGATCACCGGAGGCGCGCGTGTCTCGCAATCGCTGGCGGACGCCGTGAACATGACCGAGATCTGGGACCCGGTCACCGATCGCTGGACCACGGGCGCCAGCGGCGCCAAAGCGCGGCTCTACCACTCGACCTCTTTGCTGCTGCCGGACGGCAGCGTTCTGGTGGCCGGCGGTGGCCCGCCGGGTCCGGTCGTGAACATGAACGCCGAGATCTACCGGCCGCCGTATCTCTTCCGCCCGGACGGCAGCGGCCTGCTCGCCGAGCGCCCGACCATCGTCTCCGCCGGCCAGATCCGATATGGACAGTCGATGCTCGCCGAAGTGGGTCTCGGCCAGCGCATCTCCAAGGTCACGCTGGTGCGGTCGGGTTCGGTGACGCACAGCTTCGACCAGAGTCAGCGGTTCGTCCCGCTGGCCTTCGAACAGACCGGCTCGACCTTGCGCGTCCAGGGCCCTCCTGATCGTAAAGTGGCGCCTCCTGGCACCTACATGCTGTTCGTGCTCGACGATGCGGGGGTGCCGTCGATCGCCCGCATCGTGCAGTTGCCCACGCCCAAACCCGAGGCGCGCCCCGTACAGACAGGCACCTTCGATCTGGCGAGTCAGGGGCGCGTCCAGTGGATCCGGGTCGCGTTCGAGCGAGCGTTCAGCGCGGTACCGGTGGTGGTGATCGGTCAGGTCACGGAGAACGGTGGCGACCCGGTGACTACCCGGGTTCGCAACGTCACCCGTACGGGCTTCGAGGTCTCCCTCGACGAATGGGACTATCTCGACGGCCGGCACGCGACCGAGCGGGTCACGTTCCTGGCCGCCGAGCCTGGGACCCACGATCTCGACGGACTGACGCTACAGGCGATGCGGCTCGACGGCGTGGGCGCGAAATGGCAACCGGTGCGATTCGCCACCCCGTTCGCGGGCACGCCGGTGGCGCTCGCCCAACGCGCGAGTGCCCGAGACCCTGACCCGGCCGTGATCCGGCTGGACGCCGTGGGTCCGGGCGGCCTTCGCGTACGACTGCAGAGCGAGGAAGCAGGCGATGCGCCGGGCGCGGAGCGGGTCGATGTGATCGCCGTCTCGCAGGGTCGCGGCAGGCTGAACGACCTGCCGATGGCGGTGACACGGCTGGAACGAGCCGTCGACGAACGCTGGAGCGCGATCGGATACGGACGCGTGTACCCGGAGACACCGCACATACTGGCGGGCGCGCAGTCATCGCGCGGCGGCAATCCGGTGGTGATGCGATCGGCCAATGCGATGCGCGCCTCGGTGGACCTTCGCCTGCAAGAGGAAACCTCCGCCGACGCCGAAACCGACCACCTGCCCGAGAGCATCGGTATGGTCTCGATCCGGAGGCGCTGACGGGGGCTCCGGTGTCAGTGCAGCCGCGGCTTCTTGAGCAGGTCGTAGCGGTCCACGGAAGGAATCTCGAGCCTGATCAGTTCGGTCTCGCGCGCCAGGGTGAGCGCAATGGGGCTACCGGCGGGACCCTGCGCCCAGACCGCACGCAGGAAATCCGCCAGGGTGCTCACGCGGGCACCGCCGACGGCCAGCACCAGATCGCCCTGTTCCACGCCGGCCTCCGCTGCGGGCCCGTGTTCCGCCAGACCGGCGACGACCACCTGACCATCGGCATCGGCGCCGAACAGACCCAGCCAGGGCCGACCCGGCCGCCCGGAACGGCCAGTGGAGAGCAGGTTGTCCAGAATGGGCTGGAGGATGTCCACCGGCACGATCATGTTGGTCTGCAGCAGCTTTTCTTCGATGACTTCCTGCATCAGCAGAGACCCCACGCCCAGCAGCGCGCCGTGCTCGTCGACCAGCGCGGCGCCGCTCCAGTTCGGGTGGGCCGGCGCGGTTATGAGCGCCTCGTCCAGCAGATACTCCCAGTAGCCCGCGAACTCGCGCTTGTCCACGAGACGTGCCTTGAGCGCGTGCGCATGCCCGCCGTGGCCGAGCAGGTACACCCGGTCTCCGGGTGACAGGCGGGCGGCCGACCCCAGCGGCACGGGCGACAGACCCAGCGGGCCCAGCGCACGCACGAGTCCGAAGCCCGTGGCCTGATCGTAGGCGAGCGGATACCCCTGGGCGACCCGCCCGTCGTTCGTGGTGATCCAGACCGACTCGGCCTCGGTGATCAGATAGCCGATGGTCAGGATGACGCCTTCTTCCCGGATCAGAACGCCGTTGCCGGCCCGTTCCGTGCCGAGCGACTCCGCCGTCAGGGCATCCGGCGGGACTTCGGCCCGCAGGGTGACGACGGCGTCGAGCGTGCGATCGAGGTCGAACCCGACCCCGCCGGGATCCGGTTGCATCTCTTCGGGGAACGCCCAGTTCTCTGTGTCGGTGTCGGGATCGGACATCGGTCGTGGCGGCGGAAATTCGGCGGACGCGAACCCTTCGGGACGAAAGATGCGCATTCCTAATGTACACGTTCGCCCCGGGCCGGTACGGCCAAACCCGGACCGGTCACGACGGCTCCCGGGACCCGCGGCGCGCCGGTGCTCGTGACCTGCCCCGGCGGTCAGACCCCTGTACCGCCAGGGAGACTGCCCGTTGCCGGTTGCCTCCGGGGCGTAAAGGAAGCCGCACGAATGCGCCGGTGCGGCTATGCCGGGACCGGCCCGTAGCAGTCGAGGTAATCGCGCGCAGGGCCTGCCCAGCCCAGACGGGCCGTCATGCCTGCCGCGACCAGCGCGTGCCAGCGACCGGAATCTCCGAACGCGGCGACGGCCCTTCGTACCGTGGCAGCCAGCGCATCGGCCCGGCCTTCGCCATCAAGGTTCCAGTCCCACTCGGCCAGCAATTGCTGGGCATCGGACATTTCGCCTGGTTCGAAATTCAAGCCCGCAATCTGGCGGAGATAGGATCCCGCAGCCGATTGCTGCGAATAGCCCATGTCATATTTGATCGTACGCAGGGCGGGCCAGTCAATCGGGCCGATATCCGCCATCAGCTCAACGATCCGCATCATACGATTGGTCTCGTTGGCCTCGATCCCAAGCAGCGGCGAATAATCCGCCGGGTCGAGATTGTCTTCCGGCGCAGTCGCGATCCAGGGCGTGCTGTTCGCCATCGGCTTCTCGCTGGCCGGGCTGCAGTACGGC
>JAUIAI010000385.1 GCA_030425615.1 Gammaproteobacteria bacterium | reverse complement strand
ACGATCGGAACGTTGTATTGCCCCCCCGACATGTGCAGATAGGTCGCGGCCGTGTTCATGATCTGGTCGAGCGCCAGCAGGCTGAAGTTCACGGTCATGATCTCGACGATCGGGCGCATCCCCCCGATGGCGGCCCCGATACCGGCGCCGACGAACGCGGATTCGGAGAGCGGCGTGTCGCGAATCCGCTCGGGTCCGAATTCCTCGAGCATGCCCTTGCTGACCGCGAAACAGCCTCCGTATGCCCCCACATCCTCGCCCATCAGGAAGACTCGCGGATCGTTCCGGATCGCCTCCAGCATCGCGTCCCGGACGGCCTCACGGTAAGTCGTCTCCCGTACGTCGCTCATGCTCGTACCGGATCCGAGTAAACGAAGCGGGTCAGATCAGCGAGCGGCTCCCACTCCGACCGCTCCGCGAACTCGACGGCCTCATCGACTTCACGGTCGATCTCTCTATCGATGCTCCGGCGCTCCTCGTCGTTCAGCCATTCCCAGCGCTTCATCGCATCCGTGAGACCCCGAATCGGACCGTGCTCCTTCCACTGCTCGACCTCGGACTTGTCCCTGTAGAGCTCAGGATCGAACATCGAATGAGGTCGAAAGCGGTAGGTGCGCATCTCGACGAAGACCGGCTGGCGCTCGCGTCGCACATGAGCGACTACGTCGCGCATGAGTTGCTCAACAGCGATCACGTTCATGCCGTCTGTGGATACTGCCCGAACGCGGTAAGCCTGCGCCTTCCGGCGCAGATTCGATTCCGATTCCGATCGCGCCAGCGCGGTTCCCATGGCGTAGTAGTTGTTCTCGCAGATGAACACGACCGGCAACTCCCAGAGCGCGGCGAGGTTCATCGATTCGTGGAACTCCCCTTCGGCCATCGCGCCCTCGCCGAAGAAGCAAACGGCTATACGGTCATCACTCTGCAGTCTGGCCGCCAACGCGAGCCCTACCGCCACCGGCAGGCCACCACCAACGATCGCATTGCCGCCCACCAGTCGTCGACCCTTGTCGAAGATATGCATCGATCCGCCCCGGCCACGACTGCAACCATCGACCTTGCCGAACATCTCGGCCATGAGTGCCGTCATCGGAACGCCACGAGCGATCGCGTGGCCGTGCTCACGGTAGGTCGCGACGATTTCATCCTCGGCTGACAGACACGGCATGACTCCGGCCGGAATCGCCTCCTCGCCAATGGCCAGGTGGAGAAAACCACGGATCTTCTCCTGAGAATAGAGTTGTGCGCACTTCTCCTCGAAGCGGCGAATGCGCAGCATCATCCGCAGCAAGCCGCAAGCATGATCGCGACTCAGGCTATCCGGCGGAGCGTCGGCATACGCCAGTGGCTGATATGCGATCACCGACTGTCCTCCTCCAGTGTCGAGGTATCCCCTTCTTCGAGTCCGAGCTCGCGCGCCTTGAGCAGACGGCGCATGATCTTGCCCGAGCGGGTCTTGGGCAGATTCGGAAGGAAGTCGATCTGACGGGGCGCGATCGCGGCTCCGAGGCGCTTGCGAGCGAAACCGAGCAGCGCCAGATTCAATTCGGTCGAAGGATCGAATCCTCGATGCAAGACCACGAACGCCTTGACGATCTGCCCGGCGGTCTCGTCGGGCACGCCGATGACTGCGGCTTCGGCGACCGCTTCGTGCTCCATCAAGGCGCTTTCCACCTCGAACGGTCCGGTCAGGTGGCCTGCCGTCTTGATCAGGTCGTCAGCCCTTCCCACGAACCAGAAATAGCCGTCGGCATCACGCCGTGCCAGATCGCCCGATAGATACCACTCACCCGAGAAGCACCGTTGATAGCGCTCGTGCTGCCCGAGATAGTCGCGAAACATGGACGGCCAGTCGCGTCGGATCGCGAGTTCACCGTCGACATCGGGCGCCAGGATCTCTTCGACACCACCGTCGGGCAGGCGCCTGACGACGGCCGCCTCGATTCCCGGCAACGGTCGGCCCATGGATCCCGGTCTGATCTCCATGGCCGCGAAATTGGCGATTGCGATTCCACCCGTTTCCGTCTGCCACCAGTTGTCGTGTATCGGAAGACCGAAGGCCTTGACCCCCCAGACCACGGCCTCCGGGTTCAGCGGCTCACCGACGCTGGCTATGAAGCGCAATGCCGGGAACCGGCGTCCGGCCAAGGGCGCCACGCCAGCCTTCATCAGCATGCGTACCGCAGTGGGCGCCGTGTACCAGACCGTGATGTCGAACTCGGCCAGATTCGAGTACCAGCGCCCGAGGTCGAACTCGGCCTCATCCACCAGCATCGTGGCGCCCACCAGCAGCGGCGCGATGATGCCGTAGGAGGTGCCGGTCACCCATCCGGGATCGGCCGTACACCAGAACCGGTCATCCGGGTGAAGATCGAGCGCGTACCTGGCCGACGCATAGTGCATCAGAGCTGCCTGGTGAACATGAAGGGCGCCTTTGGGTCGACCCGTCGTCCGACTCGTGAAATGAAGCAGCGCATAGTCATCGGGCCCCGTCTCCGGCGCCTCGGTCCGTGACGCGGCGCGAGCCATCAACTCAGGCAGGGAAAGGGTGCCCGTCGGCGAATCGCCCGCCGTCTCAGCGTCGACGACCAGCACGTGCTCAAGCGCCGGCAGTCGGTCTCGCTGGGGCGCGATGCGCCGCTGATACAGGCGGGAGGTGGTCACGAGTACCCTGCCCTCTCCGGCCCCGAGACGCTGGAATATCGGCTCCGGCCCGAATGCCGAGAACAGCGGACAAAAAACGGCTCCAAGGCGCAACGCACCTAGTGCGGCGACGTAGAGTTCCGGGATCCGACCGCAGAGTGCGAACACGCGATCCCCAGGCGCGACGCCGAGGTCGTCCAGGACGCCGGCGAAACGCTGACTCGCTGCCAAGAGCTCGGAGTAGGTAAAGCGGGAGTCGCTGTCGCGGCCCTTCGACAGCCAGATCAGGGCATCCTTGTCACCAAGGCCCATGGCAACCTGGCGGTCGAGCGCCAGAGCGGCGATATTGACGCGGCCACCGTCTCCGATGCCCAACTCCTGGCGAACGAACCGCCAATCGAATTCCGCCCGCTGGCGTTGGTAGTCCAGCAGATTCGGGCTGACCAGAAAAGACGTGGAGTCCTTCTCGATCGGCGCCCAAGCACTCTGACGCACAGCCGCTTCGTTCATGAGTCCTCACCCCCCTCCCATGACCGGCATTGCAGACGTTACGATCTCCTGTTTCAAGGCTGCCGCAGTCTTGCGCGCACAGTTCTGACGTTGGTCAAGAACGGAGAGACTATGACGCCCGGCTTCTGGATGGCATTCGGCGCGAGCCTCGTAGCCGCCTCGGTGACGGCGGTCGGAATCCATACCATCCGCCATTTCGAAGCCTGGGGTCGGCGGCACAGCATCGACTTCGTCTCCTTTGCGGCGGGAGTGTTGATCTCCGTCTCGTTCATGCATATCGTCCCGAGGTCTTTCGCGATGAGCGGGACTGCGCCTGCGTGGTTGCTGACCGGCTATCTGTCGCTGCACCTGCTCAATCGCCTGATGACCGCTTTCGTCTGCGAACGAGATCCGGAGTCCGGAGTCGGGATAGGCCTGATCCCATTGATCGGGATCGGACTGCACTCGTTCATCGACGGAATCATCTACTCGGTAACGTTCTCGGTGAGTGCGTTCACCGGCGCGCTGGCAGCGCTCGGCATGGTCTTGCACGAATTCCCCGAGGGCATCATCACTTACATGCTGCTCATTCGCGGCGGCCTGTCCAGGCGCCGCGCTCTGACGATGTCAATCGTCGCCGCTTCGGTATCCACGCCTTTGGGCACACTGGTCTCTTACCCTTTGATCCAGGCGATCGACCCGTCATTGCTTGGCGCCCTCCTGTCGCTGTCCGCCGGGGCGCTGATCTACGTCGGTGCGACCCACCTCCTGCCCCAGACCGGCAACGACCCGGGACGGCGTGGCCTGGTCGCCATGGGAGCCGGCATCCTGTTGGCAGTCCTCATCGTTCTGTCCGGTTGAATCGCTCACACCATTCCATGAACCAACCGCCCAGTACCGCGCCGAACACGAGAGATGTCGTCAGGACGAACGCGTAGCGTGCTCCGAAATAATGGATCAGCAACGGAACCAGCGGCAGTTTGATCGCCCGGGCGTAGAGGAACGCCGCCACCAATGCAGGACGCATTCCCTCGCGTCGAAGTCTGCCCATCAACGCAAACCAGACGACCGCCGGCCCTGTCGCGAACATTCCGGAAAGGATGGCATAGACCCAACCCGTCGCCCCCGATCCTTCGCCGAACAATGCGCGGATACGCCTACGATCGAGTAGCAGTTCGGAAAGGAAGATCAGGCTGAAGACGAGCATCAGCGCCGGACCGACCTGCCCGAGCACC
>JAUIAI010000384.1 GCA_030425615.1 Gammaproteobacteria bacterium | reverse complement strand
GCCGTGTCGGACCCGAGCTGCGCCATGAACCATTCGGTGTAGGGCTTCATCGGGCAGAACGGGTAGGCCGTGCCGAACAGGAACCGCTCGGACAGAAAGCCGTTTGCGGCCGCGAGGTACTCGGCGGTGCCGGGCAGGGGCCCGAGATACATGTCGGGGCAGACGTAGAGGTTCTCGCGCCGGAAGGCGACGCCGAGGATCTCCTGCACGTAGGGCCAGCCGCCATGCGCCGATACGACCTTGAGCGCGGGGAAATCCGCCAGCATCCGATCGAGCGCGGCGGGGTCGTTGTAGGACAGGTCCGGCCCCGCGCCGCCGCCGGTCATGATGACCACCGGCAGCCCGGCCGCCTCGCATTTCGCGTAGATCGGGTAGAGACGGCGGTCGTCGGCGGGCATCGGCACCGCCGAGACGCCGGGCTCGAGGTTCACCGCCTTCAGCCCCAGGACGAGGATTTCGTCGATCGCCGCGAAGGCCGCCTTGAGGTTGGCGCTGTCGGCCGAGCCCACGCCCACCAGCCGGTCGCTGTTCCGCGCTACAACGTCGGCGACGTCGGCGTTGGAAATGGTCCCGAGCGTCGCGGTCGTGCGTCCAATCGCGATCCCGGTGGTGATGCCGGCCTCGTCCATCTCCTTGCGGAACAGCTCCATCGACTGCTCGGCGGCCGAAACCACAAGCGGCCAGCCCAGCTTCTGCGTGTAGCGTTTCCGGTTTTCGGCCACCGCGTAGATCTTCGACTCGAGGAAACCCTTGGCCGGAGGTCTCATGCGGAAATCGACGATTTCCATCGTTTCTGCCTTTCAGGGATGGGGCGAGACAGGACGGGCCGGGTCTGACCCGGCCCGCCGGTGCATCTGAAGGGCGGTCAGCCCTTCATCACGCCTTCGATGATCTTCGCGGTCTCGCCGATCACCACGTCCGGATCCTCGTCGTTCAGCACGACGCGCTGGACCATGTCGGAGATCGCCATGGTGCCTTCCACGTCGCCGGCGAGGTCGTTGGACTTGTGCGCCTTGGTCTCGTAGCCGAGGTTGTGCCCGTCCGCCGCGGCCGCGGCCATCAGGTCGACCTCCGCCTCGTACTTCTGGATGATCGGGTTGTCCTGGTACATCGGGTTGGCGCTGATCGTCTTCAGGACCGGAAGCAGGTGGCCCGGGGCCGCGTGCAGCTGGCGGATCATGCCTTCCGGCTCGAACAGGTGCAGCGCGAACTTCTTCGCCGCCTCCACGTTCTTCGACTGCGCCGGGATGAAGACGCTCGGGAACGCGTTGAAGGTCCACGGCTTGATGTCGGCCGAGAGCGTCGGGTAGCGCGTGCAGGTGATGTGGTCGGCGATGCCGGGGTTCTGCGCCGCGACGTTGCCGAGCACGCGGCCGGTGTAGATCCCGGTGGCCGTAGCGCCGCTGACGAAGGCCGTGATGGCCTCGCCCCAGCTGTAGTTGGTGGCGCCCGGCGGGCAGAGCTCGCGCATGGACTTGTACCACTCGAGCGCGTCGCGCGTCGCCTGGCTGTCGATCGCCACTTCGAGGTCGGGGGTGAACACCGACCCGCCGGCCTGGTGGATGACGCCCACGAAGATCCGCGTGGTCATGCCGTTCCGGCCATAGGGCAGCGGCGCGCCGTAGATACCGTTCTTCTGCATCGCCTGGCAGGCGGCACGCAGTTCGTCCCAGGTGGTCGGGTGCTTGTCGATTCCGGCCTCCTGCATCAGGTCCGTCCGCAACCACAGCATGTTCGCGGCAACGTTGCCGATGCCGGTGGCCACGTAGTTGCCGTCGGCCGCCACGTAGACGTCGTTCGCGCCGTCGTAGAAGTTCGCCGGGCCGATGGCCTCGATGACGTCATTCATCGGCGCGACAAGGCCGGCCGCGTAATAGGTGTGGATCGAGAACGACGGCAGGTGGGTGACCACGTCGGGCACCTCGCCCGACGAGAAGGCGGCGGCGAGCTGCGCGGCATAGCCTTCGTCCGAGGTGGTTTCGAACACCACCTTGATACCCGGGTTCGCCGCCTCGAAGCTGGCGATCTGCTGGTTATACGCCTCGACCTGCGCGGGCGCACCCTGCGGCGACCACCAGCGCAGCGTCACGTCGCTTTGGGCACGCGCGGCGCGCGGCAGCCCTGCCATGGCGGTCGTTGCGGCAAGCCCCGCGAGGGCGCCCCGCCGGGTCAATCCGTTTTGGCTCCAGTGAGTGTTTGACATTCTTGAGTAGCCTCCCTGAGATACGATTGTTCGCATAGCGCACTCTTGTTCGATTAACCTCTGATTCCACGAGTCGTGCAACACCTTTTTCGCGGAAATCCCGGCGGGGTCCGGCCGCGATTGTGCAGCCCGGCGGAATTGGGCAACATGAATGAAAAGCAGGAGCGAATGAAATATGGCAGGCCGTGGTGCTCAAGCAAAGGCTCCGACTGCCGCCGAACCGGACCAGGCCGCGGCCCTGACCGGGTTGATGACGGCGGCGCCCGACTGGGGCGAGGATGGCGACGGATCGGGGCTGAACCCGCGCGACTACGTCAGTTCTCTCGCGCGCGGTCTCGAGGTACTGCGCGCCTTCAACCGGACCCGACGCAAGATGACGCTCTCCGAGGTCGCGGCCGAGACCGGCAACACCCGCGCGGGCGCGCGCCGGATCCTCCTGACGCTGGTGCGCGAGGGCTACGCGGTCGCCGACGGCAAGCTCTTCGACCTCACCCCGCAGGTGCTCGAGCTCGGCTATTCCGTGTTGTCTTCCAAGGGGGTATGGGACATCGCCCGCCCTTTCATCGACCATCTCTCCGACGAGATCCGGGAATCCGTCTCCGCCGCCGTGCTCGACAAGTTCGACGTGGTCTACGTCAGCGGCGCGCAGTATCACCGGGTGATCAGCGTGGGCATCACCGTGGGTGCGCGCTTCCCCGCCGCCTGCACCGCGAACGGGCGCGTCCTGCTGGCCGCGCAGCCGCCCGAGACCTGGGCCGGCATGATCCAGAACCTGCCGCTCAACCGAATGACCGACCGCACCGTGACCGACCGGGTCGAGTTCCGCCGCATCCTCGAGGACGTGCGCGAGAAGGGCTGGTGCCTCGTCGACCAGGAGCTCGAGATCGGGCTGATGTCGATCGCCGTGCCGGTCTACAACAGCGCCGGCACCCTCGTGGGCGCGATCAACGTGGGCGTGCCGAGCGTGCGGATGACGCCCGAGGAGATGGTCTCGCTGATCCTGCCCAAGCTGCAGGAGACGGTGGGCCACATCTCGCGCGCGCTCAAGCGCTGAGCGCGCCGAACCGCGCCGGGCTGAACGGCGCGGGGTCCGCGGGGGGCGTCCGCCCCAGCACCAGCGCCGCCGCCATTCCCGCCACCAGCGGCCCCAGCGTGTAGCCCGCGTCCCCCGGCACCGCCATCGTGACCCGCGCCGCGCCCGGCAGCCGCCCGATGATCGAGGCGCCGTCGGCGGTGGTGTTCATCCCCGCCCATGTCCGGATCACCCGGAGCCGCCCGATCGCCGGCACCAGCCGCGCCGCCAGCGCGACGTTGCCCAGCAGCGAGTCGGCCCGCACCGCCGGCACCGTGCGCGGCCCCAGGTCGGTGGCGGGCCAGCCGCCGCCGATCACGATCTGGCCGGTGCGGAACTGCTTCAGCGTGATCGAGCGCTCGGCGTGCTGGACGAGATGCTGCACCTCGTAGGCGCTGGCCTCGGTGATGTTCATGTGCAGCGGCTCAGCCCGCGTCGGCAGGCTCAGCCCCAGCCCCCGCACCACGTCGCCCGATCCCCAGGCGGCCGCCACCACCGCCTCGGCCGCGCGCCAGACGCCGCGCTCGCCCGTGGCGGTTACGCCGTCGCGCGCCGCCTCCAGCCGCACGACCCGGTCCGTCACCCGCACCACGCCCAACTCGGCGCAGCGCCGGATCAGCCGGGTGTTGGCCAGAAGGGGGTTCAGCTTGCCCTCGTCACGGCAGAGCTCCGCTCCCACGATCTGCGGCCCGACCCAGGGCGCGATCCGGTCTAGCGCCGCGCGGTCGAGCAGTTCGACGTCGAGGCCCTGCGCCGCCTCGCGCCGCGCCTTGTCCTCGAGGAACGCCATCTGCGCGTCCCCCTCGGCCAGCATCAGCCCGCCCTTGCGGACAAGGTCGATGGGCCCGAGCCGCGCCTCCAGATCGGCCCAGAGCCGTGCCGCCTGCCGGTAGAGCGGCAGCGCGGCCTCGACGTTGGGCGCGAGGTCGGGGAACAGGCGGATGAACCGGCTTTGCATCTGCACGTGCAGGCTGCCCGCGTTGGCGGTGCTGCCGGCGTTCTCGCCCGCGTCGATCACCGTGACCCGCGCGCCGGCCTCGGCAAGCTCGATCGCGGCGACCAGCCCGATGACGCCCCCGCCGATGACGAGGACGTCACCC
>JAUIAI010000383.1 GCA_030425615.1 Gammaproteobacteria bacterium | reverse complement strand
GGTCGTCGAGGATTCGGCCATCTCGGTGGGTGAGTTCAACGAGGTGCGGCGTGCGCAGATCGAGAACATGCGGCGCATCCTCGGTGATCAGTTCGATCCCGCGATGCTCGATACCGCGACCGCCCGCAACGAGATCCTGGACAGCCTGATCCAGCAACGAGTGCTGGCGTTGCACGCGAATCAAAGTCGGATCGCCGTACCGGACGAAGCGTTGCGAGCCGAGATCCTGCGCGTGCCGCAGTTCCAGGACGAGCAGGGGAACTTCGATCCCGAGCGCTATCGCACGCTCGTCGCGGCACAAGGGCAGAGCGAGCAGGGGTTCGAGGCGCGTCTGCGTTCGCAGATCGCGTTGCAGCTGATCCCCACGGTCATCGGTGAGAGCGAGATCGTCCCCGAGATCGTCGCCCGCCGGATCGCCGCGCGGGAACTCGAGCAGCGTCGCTACCGTTTGATGCGTTTCGACCCGGTCGATTTCATCGAAAACGCGGAAGTGGACGTCGCTGCCGCTCGTGCGTACTACGACGAGAATCCCGCCCAGTTCCGTTCCCCGGAAGCGGTCAGAGTCGAGACGCTGGTGCTCAGTCAGGAACGCCTGGCGGGTTCGATCGAGGTGACAGAGGCCGAGATCAACGAGTACTACGAGAACAACCGGGCCCGGTATGTCCAGGAGGCCCAGCGCAAGGCCAGTCACATCCTGGTCGCCGTCGGCGAGGACGCGCCCAAGGCCGAGGTGGATGCTGCCCGCGAGAAGGCCCTGTCCCTGCGTGAACGCGTCACTGGTGGCGAGTCCTTCGCCGAGGTGGCAACGGCCGAGTCCGACGATCCGGGCAGTGCATCGCAAGGCGGGGATCTCGGCTGGTTCGATCGGGACACCATGACGGCGCCCTTCGCGGAGGCGGCATTCTCACTGGACAAGGGGGCTGTGAGTGAGCCGGTGCGTACGGAGTTCGGCTTCCACCTGATCGAGGTCACCGATGCTCGTGGTGAGCAGCAACGCCCGCTGGCCGAGGTTCACGACGAAGTCGAGGCGGCGATCCGCAATCAGAAGGCGCGTCAACGCTTCCTCGAACTCGCGGAGGTGTTCAGCAACACCGTCTACGAGCAACCGGACACGCTCGCCGCCACGGCCGATCGCATCGGTCTGCCGGTGAAGATCGTGGACAGGTTGCAGCGCAACGGACAGGGTCTCGATCCCGCGGATGCCGCGGTGCTTGCGAATCCTCGGGTCCTGCGAGCCGTATTCGATCCGCGGGCCATCGAAGAGAAGCTCAATATCGAAGCGGTCGACGTCGGTGACAACACGCTCGTCTCTGCCCGTGTACTCGCTCACATGCCCAGTGAGTTGCGGCCGTTCGAGGATGTCGAGGCGCAGGCGCTCGCAGCGGTTCGGGCGAAGGAAGCCGCAAGGCTGGCCCGGGCGGCCGGCGAGAATGCCCTCGAAGGCCTGCGTCAGGGGAATCCGCCGGAAGGCCGGAGCTTCGGTGAGGCGGTGACCACGACTCGCGGCGCCGCGGCGATGCTCGCGGATGCGGCCAAGGCTCTTTTCAATGCGCCGGCCACGGATCTGCCCAGCTTCCTGGGTTCGGACCTCGGTGATCGTGGCTACCTGGTCGCGGAGCTGATGGAGGTCCTGCCCGCCGCCGACGAAAGAGTGGGTGAGGCGACGAGCAGCTTTGCGGACGAGCAGGCCGCGATGGCCGGCAACGCAGCGTCCGACGCGTACCTGTCGCTGGTGGCGGACGGCATGCAGATCGAGCGGCATGACGAGCGCATCGCGGCCGCCGTGCCCGGCAACTGAGACTCTGGCGCCCGGTCGAGACGCTGGTCCGGCTTCTCTGGCTTCTGAACTGACCGCTCAGAGCGCCGGTTCGGCCCGCATTGCCTGACGGGCGAGGGCGTCGATCATGTCGTCTGGATGCGTTCCCTCGTCGACGTGCAGGGTCAACGCTCCGTGTCCGGGTGAAAGGTAGTTTCGGGCCATGGAGCGGTCGTAGGCCGGGTCGTAGTGTTCGGCAAGGATCCGCTCCACGAAGGCTGGCCAGTCGCCGCCATCGATCAACCGCATCCAGGTGTCCAGTACCGCCTGACCGTGCAGCGGCCGCAGCGTCTCCAGAAGGCGTTTGAGTTCTGCCGGCATTGCCACGTGATGCTCGGAGTCCTTCATCAGCAGGCCTGCCCTTACCGGGCGCGGCACATCTGCGACGACGCAGGGTGCTGCCCTCATCCGCAGGATCAGGCACTCGGGTACCTGGAGCGCGCCGATCTTGCGGCTCTCTGACTCTACCCAGACCGGCCGTTTCGGATCGAGCCGCCGGATCATGTCCCAAAGGCGCGATTCGAAGCGCTTCTGGCTGGGTTGCGGGGCGCCGGGCAAGGATCCCAGAACCGAGCCACGGTGCTCGGCGAGGGCCTCGAGGTCCAGCACCTGCGCACCGAGTTCGGACATCCTGTTCAGGATGCGACTCTTGCCCGCACCGGTCCTCCCCGCCAGGACCACGAGGCCGAGGCGTGCGACATGAGATTCCATTGCTGAGAGCATCGCGCGTCGCCAGGCCTTGTATCCGCCCTTGATCAGGTGGGTCTGCCAGCCGACGCGGGCAAGCACGGTCGCCAGCGACCCGGATCGCTGGCCTCCCCGCCAGCAGTAGACCACCGGCCGCCATTCGCGTGGCCGGTCCGCCAGCGGGCCGTGCAGGGCGCGTGCAATGTTCTCGCTGACGTACGCCGCACCGAGTCGGTGGGCGTCGAACGGTGATCGCTCGGCATTGATCAGCCCGACCTCGGCGCGTTCGGTATTGCTGAGCACGGGGATGTTGATGGCACCCGGTACGTGGTCGAGTGCATACTCGGCCGGGCTTCTCGCATCAATGACCGAGTCGAATTCGTCCTCCCGGGCCAGAAACTCCTCCGGTCCGAGTTCGCGCGGGGTCTTCATGCCGTCTTTCCCACTTGTATTGGTGAAAAAGGCCCCCATCTCCCGAGAACAGCCCCTACACTACTCATATGAAAGTCTTCAATCTCGGTTGTGAGCACGGACATACCTTCGAGGGCTGGTTCGCCTCCGCGGACGCATTCGAGGAGCAGTCCCGCAACGGGCTTCTGTCCTGCCCAATGTGCGAATCTGGCCGTATAGAGCGGTTGCCTTCGGCGCCGCGACTCAACCTTTCGGGCGCCCAGGCGCCCGGCGGGCAGGCGTCGGTGAGTGCTACCGGCGAAGGTCAGCGACAGCCGATGGCACAGCCCACGGCGCAGCAGCTGCAGGCGCTCTGGCTCAAGATGGCGCAACATATCGAACGCAATACCGAAGACGTCGGAGAACGTTTCGCGGAAGAGGCGAGGCGCATCCACTACCGTGAGGCACCCGAGCGAGGGATCCGCGGGCAGGCCACTCGTGACGAGGCACGTGAACTTGCTGACGAGGGCATCGACGTCATGGCATTTCCGATGCCGGTGGCCCGTAAGGGGCCCGTTCAGTAACCGGGTCCGGTCGTTCGCCGGCCGGGCGGACTTTTCGGGGGGTGAGAGCCACCGACCCCGAGTCCACCGGATCGTCACCGGACCCGTCAGCGCGCTTCCAGCGCTGTTCCGCGAATACGCAATTCGAGAGAATCCGTTGCCCGGGCGCGTCGTTCACTGTCGTGCATCGTGGCGAGCGCCCGCTTGACCGGCGCGCGCGACAGGATGGTCTCCAGCCAGCGTTTCGTCGCCGGGTATGACTCGAAGCCTTTCGGATCCTCGCAAACTGCCAGGCAGTCGGCCACGATCGAGATGTCCGCGATCGTGTACTGGCGGCCGGCGACGAACGCGCGGGTCTTGGTGAGTTGCGCTTCCAGCACGTTCAGAGCAGGGTGATCCGGGGGCGCACCGGGAGCCTGATCGAGTGCGTCTTCAGAAATGGGGGCCTTCAGCTGACCGCCCCAGACGAGCCATTCGAGCATCTTGAAGCGGTCCCGGTCGGCCTTCGGAAGGAAGCGTCCGGTCTTTCCGGCCAGATAGATGAGGATCGCACTGGCCTGCGAAACCGGCATCGCCCGACCGTCGAGGCTGTCGTGATCGACGATGGCAGGCGCGAGACGGTCCGCGCAGATCGCGGTGTAGCGGGCCGGCAGATCGTCGTCGGGTCCCGCCGGGTCCAGGACATGCAGCGCATGTCCCAGCCCGCATTCCTCGAGCATGATCTGGACCTTCTGACCGGCGGAATCCGGCCTGGTGTACAGATCGATCACGTTCAGGACCCCCGGGTCACCGGCATCTCGACCTTGTCGGAGGCGCCCGGCACACCGATGTGCTTGGCCAGTTCGAGTTTGGCGATTGCGTTGCGATGTACCTCGTCCGGGCCGTCCGCCAGTCGCAGCGTGCGCTGGTGCGCCCAGATGCTGGC
>JAUIAI010000382.1 GCA_030425615.1 Gammaproteobacteria bacterium | reverse complement strand
GTGGTCGCCGAGCAGCCTTTCGGCCAGCTGCTGGGCATCGAGGAAACGATTGTCGCCCGCCCGGGTGACCCCCTCGAGGGTGGCGCGCAGGCCCGCACGATCCGGGTAGTGCTTGTGCCGGTCTGCGACCATCTCGCCGGTGGGGATCGCGGTGTCAGAGACGATGGCCACAGTGCGATCGGCCGCCGCGCTCGCCAGATTGCCGGGGTTCACGCCGACGAGCGCGTCGAATACCAGATAGCAGTCCGCCTCTGCGGTGCCCACAGTCGGCGCCCCTGTCTCACCGGGTGGCAGCACCTTGAGATGTGACACGACGGGGCCGGCCTTCTGGCTCGAGCCGGTGTGGTCGTAGGTCTGCACGCGCCGCCCGCTGATGAAGGCGGCGGTGCCCAGGATCTGGTTGACGGTGACCACCCCGGTACCGCCGATTCCGGTGAGGCAGACCGAGAAGCGATCCTGCGGCACGATCGGCACCGGGTCCGGCAGCGGGGCGTCGGCAGGGAAACCCTCACGTGCGCGCGTGCGCCGGCCCGGCAGTTCGCCATCCGTGCGAACGGTCGCGAACGAGGGGCAGTCTCCCTTCAGGCACGAGAAATCCTGATTGCAGGACGAGAGATGGATCTCGGTCCTGCGTCCGAAAGGCGTCTGGACGGGCTGTACGCTGAGGCAGTTCGATTTCTCGCCGCAGTCGCCGCAACCTTCGCACACCCGAGGGTTGATGGTGGCCCACTCGGGCTTGTAGTCGAGCTTGCCGCGCTTGCGCAGTCGACGCTTTTCCGTCGCGCATTGCTGCACATGCAGCAGGACCGTGGTGCCCGGGGTGGCCGCCAGTGCTTTCTCGGCCTCGATCAGCCGGTCTCGATGCCAGACCTCGGCGGTTCCCACCCTTGCACCGGCGAACTGATCCGGTTCGTCGCTCGTGATGATGATCCGTCGCACGCCCTCCGCTTCGAGGGAGCGAACCATGTCCGGGACCGCCATCCCACCCTGTACGCTCTGCCCGCCGGTCATCGCGACGGTGGAGTTGTAGAGAATCTTGTACGTGATGTTGTGCCCGGACGCGACCGAGAATCGAAGCGCCACGCTTCCCGAATGCGCGAACGTGCCGTCTCCCAGGTTCTGGAAGAAGTGCCGGGTGTCGGAGAAAGGCGCCAGGCCGACCCATTGCGCGCCTTCGCCGCCCATCTGCGTGTACCCCTTGACCAGGCCGTAGCCCTTGCCCATCCAGAGATCCATGATGTGGCAGCCGATGCCGGCGCCGACCACCGCATCGGCCGGTGCCTTGAGGCTGGTGTTGTGCGGGCAGCCGGAGCAGAAGTAAGGCACACGCTGGGTGCTCAGGACGATCGGAACCGTTCTGGGGCCGGCCAGCAGGGCCTTGCGGCGCGTTCCGGCGGCGGTCTTGCTCAGACCCGGCAGCCGGGCGAGCAGGGCGCGTGCGATCGCATCGGCCGACAGTTCGCCGTGCTGCGGCAGCAGCGCATGGCCGGCAGGGTCGCGCTTGCCGAGCACGCGCGGCCGCCCGGGGTGGTCGTAGAGGATGTCCTTGATGAACAGTTCGAGGAACGGCCGCTTGTCCTCGATCACGAGGATCTCGTCGAGCCCGTCGGCGAAGCGGTTCACGATCTCCGGCTCCACCGGGTAGAGCATGCCCATCTTCAGCACGCGCACGCCCATCGCCTCGAGCGTTGCAGTGGTGAGACCCAGGTCGTGCAGTGCCTGGCAGAGATCGACCCAGGTCTTGCCTCCGGTGACCAGGCCGACGCGGGCCTGCGGGGGATCCACCATCAGCCGGTTCAGCCCGTTGAGCGCCGCATAGCGCCGCGCGATCTCGAGCTGACCGTCGACGATACGTCTTTCGGTCTCGAGCATCGCACCGGCGACGTCGTTCATGTGCATTTCCGGAACGAGCGGGCGGCCGTCGTGAAGCACCTCGGGCCGCTGGGGGCGGATCCGCCCGGGTCCCACCTCGACGACGGCCGTGCTGTCGGCGACGTCGGTGACGAATTTCATGCCCACCCAGAGACCACTCGCGCGGCTCAGGGCGTAGCCGTGCAGGCCCAGATCGATGACTTCCTGCACGTCGGCGGGTGCGAGCAGCGGCATGAAGAATTTGTAGAACGCCGCGTTAGAGTCGCTGGGAAAGATCGTTGAGCGGGCGTGTGGATCGTCGCCTGCCACGGCCAGCACCCCGCCGTGAGGCGGTACGCCGCGGAAATTGTGATGATGAAACGCGTCGCCCGTGCGATCGACCCCCGGCGCCTTTCCGTACCACATCGCGAACACGCCGTCGTGGCGTGCGCCTGGCACTTCGTGCAGCGCCTGCGTGCCGAACACGGCCGTTGCCGCGAGTTCCTCGTTCTGGCCCGGCTGGAAAACGACCCGATGGGCATCCAGCCAGGGCTTCGCGGCCAGCATCTCGTCATCCACCTGGCCCACCGGCGAACCCGGGTAGCCGCTGACGAAACCGGCGGTATTCAGGCCCGCGCGCTCGTCGGCACGTTGTTGCTCGAGCATGAGCCGGACCAGCGCCTGGGTTCCGCTCAGGTAGACCAGACCTTCGTGCCGGGCGTATCGGTCGTCGAGCGAGAAGCGAGCGGATTCGGTCGGGGCGTTCATCGTGTTGACGAGTTGTTGGCTCCGGGGGCGGGATCGCGGGACATCGAACGCCAATCATAGCGAAGCGGTCGCCGCGCATGCGCACCGGACCCGTCGCACCCAGATCCCGATACAGGCACGCCCGTCCCGGCACGCATCCAGCCACGCGAGGACTCGAACAAAATGCGCGTTACTGATGAAACGGCACACTAGAATCGACGGTCAGACCCGAAGCAATCGCGGCATACCCAAGACGGAGAAGACAATGGATTTCACGAACAAGATCGCCCTGGTCACGGGGGCGGGCAACGGCATCGGCCGTGACACTGCGCAGTGCTTCGCGGCGGCCGGTGCCCGCCTCGTACTCGTGGATCACGATGCCGACGCCAACGAGCAGAGCCGGACCATGATCGAGCAGGCGGGCGGCGAAGCCATCGCGGTCACGGCCGATGTCACCGACAGCGCGCAGGTCCGCCGCTACGTGGACGCGACCCTCGAGCGCTTCGGCCGGATCGACTGCTTCTTCAACAATGCGGGCATCGAGGGTCGGATCGCACATCTGCCCGACTTCGACGAGGCGGTTTTCGACCAGGTGATCGCCGTCAACGTCCGGGGCGTGTTCCTGGGGCTCAAGCACGTGCTCGGGGTGATGCGGGAGCAGGGCAGCGGCGCCGTGGTCAACACGGCTTCGGTGGCGGGCATGACCGGCTCGCCCGGCATGTCCGCCTATGTGGCGTCCAAGCACGCGGTGATGGGCCTGACCAAAGTGGCGGCGGGGGAGACCGCGGCGCTGGGCATCCGGGTCAACGCGGTCTGCCCGGGGCCGATCGATACGCGGATGATTCACGAGATCGAGCGCATGGTGAATCCGGACGAGCCCGGTCGCGTGGAGGCGGGCTACAAGGCATCGATTCCGAACAAGCGTTACGGAACGGTCCGCGAGGTGGCCAACGTGGTTCTGTTCCTGTGCTCCGACCTGGCGTCCAACGTCACCGGTGCCCAGTACGTGGTCGACGGGGGCCGCACGGCTTCGCCGGCGGCCGTCACGACATCGGGCTGACACCACAACCGGGAGGCATCATGGATCTGCGACAGACGTTCGCCGTGCTGGCGCCTGACATGGCAGTCACGCCGGTGGACGTCGGCGAGGACGTGTACGCGCGACTGGATCGGTCCTTCGGAGGTTTCCGGGGACACTGGCTGGTCGCAGTGCACGAATTCTCGTCCTCCTGGGCGACCTGGGAACGGCACCCGGCCGGCGACGAGATCGTCATGCTGCTCGAGGGCGGGGCGCGCCTGCGGGTGGCGAACGGTGATCCGGGGCAGGGGGACGAGCGTGTGCTCGGTCTCGATGCCCCCGGCGCGTTCGTCGTGGTGCCCGCCGGCCACTGGCACACGGCGGAGGTCGACCGCCCGACGCGAATGCTGTTCATCACGCCGGGTGAGGGCACCGAGAATCGCGCCGTGGTCTAAACTGGTTTCTTCACCACACTAGGCGGGTTCGCGTCTTGCCGCGGCCCGGCGAGGACGCCGGCTGCGCCCGCCCGTGGAGTCGCTTATGAGTTTTCGCCTGTTCTTCTTCTCGTTGTCCGCCATCGGCGCCTCCGCCCTGGCCGGCCCGCCCGCGTCGGCGGAACCAGGTGCCGAATCCAGCCTCGCGGCATTCGTCGACCGCCTCGGCCGGGCGCCCGACGCCTCCCAGGACGGCGGCGCCTGCGGCGGCATCATGATCCACGACTGGCACGCGGAGGGGCTGCGCGTGATCAGCCAGGGCGATCAGATCC
>JAUIAI010000381.1 GCA_030425615.1 Gammaproteobacteria bacterium | reverse complement strand
AACAGCTCGCGCTCGGCCGCCGTCGTGGGCCGGCCGGCAACGAACCGCACCCGTGCGACCGGGCGGCCGTCGAGCGTGTCGCCGAATTCCCCTGCCGGGAACGACGTCACCTGAAGAGCCATCCCTCGCTGGCGTGCGGCCAGTTCGAGCAGACCCAGGAAAGCGCCGGTGCCGATGAGGATCTGCCGACCGAACGGATCCGTTTCGGGCAACAGGCGCTCGGCGTCCAGTGACAGGACCATTGCGTCGTCCCCTTCGAGTCTCACCAGCCACGGCTGGCGGTTGTGCGGATTGGGCGCGAGGATCGCCCAGGACAGGGCCCAGCGACGCAGTTCGGTTTCGGCGGCGGGGCCCCGCCACGCGGCGACCGCCTCGTCGGGCATGCCGCCCAGGGCGCTGCAGCCGCCCAGGGGAAGCGCGGCGACGACGACGCCGCCGCCGGCGAGGCGGATGAAACGGCGACGGGTGGAGGGCTGGGGGGACACGGTGGCGGGCATGAGCGGAATCCGGTGGTGATGGGATGAGCGAATGCTGACGCCCTGCGCGTCTATGCACAATCCGCGGATATCGAATTCCAGATATGCGATTATGCATATCGATTCGGCTCGCCCCACGGGGGATGATCCATGACTTGTTCCCGGTTGGAGGATTCCCGATGCCGCGCCCGACCGACTCCGAAACCCTGACCGCCTCGAGTTTCGACTGGACGCTCGTGCGGTCATTCCTCGCCGTGCTCGACGCCGGCAGTCTGCTTGGTGCCGCCCGGCGTCTGGGCAGCACGCAGCCCACCGTGGGTCGGCAGATCGAGGCGCTCGAACGGCAGATCGGGCAGGCGCTGTTCGAACGAACGGGCCGTGGCGTGATGCCCACCGAGGCGGCACGCCGCATCGCCGCCGAGGCGCGGAAGATGCAGCAGGGAGCGGAGCGCCTGGCGGCCGCGGCCACGGCCGGACCCGGCGAGATGGCGGGGCTGGTCAGGGTGACCGCCAGCCGGATGTTCGCGGTGCACGTGCTGCCCAGGATCATCGCCGCGCTGCAGATCGAGGCGCCCGAGATCGACATTGCGCTGGTCGCCTCGGACGAGGTGAGCAATCTGCTGCGTCGCGATGCCGACATCGCGGTGCGGATGGTGGATCCCGACCAGGGCAGTGTGATTGCGCGCCGGATCGGCAAGGTGCCGGTGGTGGCGGTCGCCCATCGCGACTATGTCGACCGGTACGGATTGCCGCGCTCGCTCGGGGAACTGCTGGACCACCGTCTCGTCGGCCCCGACCACGATGCGTTCGTGATCGAGCAGATGCGGCGCTTGGCGATCTCGATCGGACGCGACCCGGACGATGTGCCGCGCAGCTTCCGCTGCGACGACTATGTCACCCAGCTGGCGGCCGTGCGCGCAGGCCTCGGCATCGGCTTCCTGGCGGAGAGCTGGGCGCGTGGCGATCCCGAGCTGGTGACGATTCCCGTGCCGCTGCCGGCGCCCGTGCTGCCGATCTGGCTCGCGGTCCACCGCGAGATCCGCGGCACGCGCCGGATCCGCGCCGTCTACGACTTCCTGGCGCGTGAACTCGGCGCGCTCTACGGTTAGGGCCTGCCAACACTCATCCGATACCCGCCGCCGCTCACCGTCTCGAGACCGGAGGGCTGCGCCGACCGTCATCGGGCTGAACCGGCACCAGCAGGTCGGCGACGAGCCAGCGGTGGTCGGACCCGAGACCCGCGCCGGTGCGCAGGCGGGTCACCGCGATCTCGCGCGTGTGCAGCAGGTGGTCGATCTGGATGCCGGCGAGCGGGAAGAACAGCGGCCACGTGGGCAGCCAGCCCCGGCCGGCCGCCGCGCGGCGCACTCCGGACTGGTCGAGCATCGTCTCGAAGACGCTCGAGAACGGAGTGACGTTGAAATCGCCGATGGCAACCATCGGCAGATCGGTCGCACGCATCCGGCGGCCGAGGTCGAGCAGGAATTCGTCACGGCGTGCGGTGCGCTCGGGACCCATCGGCCATTCGGTGTGCACTCCGGCCACCTGCAGGCGCGCCCCGCGCCGTTCGATCGTGACCATCGGCGTCGGTGAACGAACGCTCGTCGGCCCCAGCGCCGTGAGGGCCTCGGGCGGTTCGCGCGCGATCAGGAGCTTGCCGCTTCGGCCGCGGCGCGCCACCAGGTGGACGAAGGCGTACTCGGTCAGTTCGGTGCGCATCGCCTGGAGCCAGGCGGGAGTGGCTTCGACGAGCACGGTCAGGTCGGCATCGGTCTCGCGGATCCAGGCGGCGACCGCGTCGTAGTTGCGGTTGCGATAGAAGATGTTCGCGCCCGCGATCCGCACCGGGACCTTGACGGCCGTGCTGGCGTACGCGGGCCGTGTGGCCAGCTCCGCGGGCTCGGGCACGAAGTAGTCCCACACCGGTATCGTGTTCAGGGCGATGCACACCGCGGCCAGTCCGCCGGTTCGGCGTGCGCCCAGCCAGAGGCTGAGCGGCAGCGCCAGCGCCCCCACCGCCAGGTACTGGATCCGGAAATGGCTGAACAGATCGCCGAGCCACCAGCCCGGCGCGAGGGTGGCCAGACCGGTACAGACCGCCGCGGGGACGACGACGAGCACCAGGAGCAGACGCAGCACCCGCCGCGCGATGACGTTCGGCGCATGGCCGGGATTCCGTTCACCCGTCCACGGGGCGGGCTCCGGGTCCGGCCCGGCTCCGCTCATGCGCGACGGCCGCACGGCGCCCGGCGCATCCTCAACGGTCGTCGTCGGCCGCCGGGAAACCGGCCGGCGGCTCAAAGCGGCTCAGCCCCGCCGCCTGCAGCGCTTCGCAGAACGCGATCGGGGTGAGGTCTTCCAGATAGGGGCCGATGGCCTGCAGGCCCAGCGGAAGTCCTGCCTCGTTGCGACCCACCGGGAACGCGGTCGCCGGCTGCCCGGTGAGGATGGGGACCGACGGGAAGAAGAGCTGTTCGACATAGGGGAGCGTGCGTCCCCCGATCCGCACGGGAGGAGCGTCCGGGGTGGCCAGCGCCGAGAACAGACCGGGCACGTGTTCGTAGGCGGGACGCGGGAAGCTCGGTGCGAGCAGCACGTCGAAGTCCTCGAAGAAGCGCCGCCACGATGCGCGATGACGCTCGCGCTCGGCTCCCCAGGCGAAGGCGTCCGCCAGGCTCGCCTGCATACCCGTGCGGAGATCCTGCCAGACGGAGTCCCCGACCGACGCGAGCCGCGCGATGCGGGCCTGCCGAACGTCCGCGGGCTGGCGCGCGCCCAGCATCGCGCCCAGCAGCCGGCAGTAGAGGGAGAAATGACCGCGCCAGTCTTCCAGCCCCTGCGGCTGGATTTCGGTCACGTGGACCTCCCGCTGGCGCAGGGCGTCGAGCAGGCCGTGGTAGGCCGCGGCCATGTCGGTGTCGATGGCGACCCAGTCGGGCAGCGGCAGGGCCGCGACCCGGAAGGCCCCGAGGTCGCTCTGACGAGCCTCGGGCAGCGCGAGGCGCCAGGCCCGATCCTCGCCGATGTCGGCGCCGCCGAGCACCCCCATCGCCAGGCGCAGGTCGGACGGATGGCGCGCCATGGGTCCCTGGACGCCGAAGATCGCGAACGGGCTGGGGGCCGGGGGGAACGGGAACTGGCCGCTCTTGGCCAGGGCCGTTTCCGACGGCCGGTGACCGAAGACCCCGCAGAACGTGGCCGGCACGCGGATGGATCCGCCGATGTCGCTGCCGAGCTCGAGCGGGGTGAGTCCCGCGGCCAGCGCCGCGGCGGAACCCCCCGAGCTGCCGCCCGGCGTGCGGGCGAAGTCATAGGGGTTGTTGGACGTTCCGTAGACCGGGTTGTCGGCCTGCCAGTCTGCGAGTTCGACGGGCACGTTGGTCTTGCCGAAAATGATGGCGCCGGCGGTCTTCAGACGGGCGGCGTTGCGACCATCGTGTTCCGAGACGAATCCGCGGGCCGCCTCCATGCCGCAGCAGGTGGGCAGGCCCTGGACGTTGATGGATTCCTTGAGGGTCATGGGCAGACCGAGCAGAGGAACGCCTTCGCGCTGGCCGGCCGCCTGGTTGTCGGCCAGCAACGCCTGCTGACGCGCCCGGTCGAAATCGCGCACGACCACCGCGTTCAGCAGGCCGTCGTAGGTGTTCACGCGTTTCAGGTGCTGCTCGAGCAGTTCGACCGCCGAGATCTCACGGATGCGCAACGCCTCGAGCATCTGCGTCGCACTGGCGAATGGGTCGGTCATGAGGCTCTCCCTGTCTGCGTTGGCGGTCGCGCTGCGGGGCCAGATGACCCGTCGCGGATGCTGCCGAGAGCCAATGTTAGCCCGTCGTGAGACACTTCATTCCCCCGGGGTGTCGAACCGGGGCCCGGCTCCGCCGCCGGCGAACGAGACTCTCTGTCCTTCCCA
>JAUIAI010000380.1 GCA_030425615.1 Gammaproteobacteria bacterium | reverse complement strand
CCGGGCGGTGCGGGCGGTTCGCACCTCGTCCGCTCTGCTCGACTACGTCCAGGGGTTGCTGGCCCACACCCGGCAGTCTCCGGCCTTCGCCGAGGGCTTGTCTCCGCGGGCCGGTCTGGCGCTGATGCAGGCTTCCCGCGCCTGGGCCATGCTGGACGGACGTGACCACGTGCTGCCGGACGATGTCCAGGCCGTGCTTCTGGCGGTCGCGGGCCACCGGCTGCGTCCGGCCAAGGGCGGCCAGCTCTCGTACCGGGGCCGTGCCGAGCTCGTCGCCGAGCTCGTGCAGTCAGTCCCGGTGCCGTGAAGGCCCGGCGCCCCGTCTGCTGATGGCCATTCCCGGTTCGTCGCTGCCCACCGGCCGCACGCCGCGCGCCCGCCCGGTCGCCCCCCAGGGGGAGCCGGTGTCGGCCCGCCTGCGCGCCCGTCTGACCGCCCTGATCTCGCGGAGTGCGCCCGTGGCGGGCGATCATCGGCTCACGATCCGCAATATCTACGTGCTGCCGACACGCCAGGGGCTGGCGCTGGCGCTGGTACTGCTGATCATGCTCGCCTGCGCGATCAACTACGGTCTCGCGCTCGGCTATGCCCTGAGCTTCCTCGTCTTCTCGATCGCGCTGATAGGTCTGCTGCACACCTTTCGCAATCTCTCGGCCCTGCGCCTGCGCGCGGGACGCGCCGAGCCGGCCTACGCTGGCAGCTCCTTCGACATCGGCGTCCAGATCCTGAATGCGGGCTCGCTCGAACGTTTCGCCATCGGCATCGACGTCCCCGGAATGAGCCGGACCGAATGGGTCGACCTGCGCGGCGACAGTGAGGCCACCGCACGAATCGCCCTGCCCGCCGGGCGCCGGGGCTGGGCGCCGCTGCCGCGCCTTTGCCTGAGCACGCGCTACCCGCTGGGCATCTGGCGTGCCTGGACCTACTGGCAGCCGGCGCGCTCGGTGCTCGTCTACCCGCAGCCCGAGAACGCGGGCCCGCCGCTTCCGAGCACTTTCGACGACAACGGCGACGGTCAGGGGCTCGGAGCCGAAGACGAGGATCTCGCCGGCGTACGGCCGTTCCGGCCCGGCGACGAGCCACGCCGCATCGCCTGGACCGCCATGGCGCGCACGGCGAGCGACGAAATCCTGAGCAAGCAGTTCGAGGGCGCGACCGCCGGTGAATTGCTGCTGGACTTCGACCAGTTGCCCTCGGGACTGGACACCGAGGCCCGGCTGTCCAGGCTGACCCGCTGGGTTCTCGACGCCGAGCATCGGGGCATCCGATACGGTCTGGCGCTGCGCGAGACGCGTCTCGAGGCAGACCACGGTGCGCGGCACATGAGCCGGTGCCTCGAGGCCCTTGCGCTGTTCGGCACCGCCCGTGAAATGCGCCCCGCGCGGATGGACGCCCGATGATCGATGTCGCCGGCTGGTCACTGTCGCTACGAGCGCTCGGCGGGCAGCTGGGCAGCGAGTGGGAACGCGAGCGTCGCGACACCCTCTTTCTGATGGGGGCGATCCTTCTGTCGGCGCTGCCGCAGGCCCTGGTGATACCGCTCTGGGCGACGGCCGCCTTTGCCCTGATGTTCGCCTGGCGGCTGGGCCTGCTCTATCGTGGACGTCCGCTGCCACCCGCCTGGATCCGAATGCTGGGCGCGGCGGCCTGTGTCGGTGCGGTCTACGCGCAGTACGGAACCTTGATCGGCCGCGATCAGGGCGCGTTGCTGCTCGTGCTCTTCCTGGGGCTGAAGCTGCTCGAGATGAAGGCGCGTCGCGATCTGTTCGTGGTGCTGTTCCTGTGCTTCCTGCTGCTGCTGACCGGCTTCTTCGGATCTCAATCGCTGCTGCTCGCGGCGCTCAGTCTCGCGGCAGTGGTGGGCCTGATCGCGGCGATGATCACCATGCAGTTCGTGGCGCGTGAATCGAGCGTTGGCCGGCGCTTGCGGCAGGCCGGCCTGATCGTGCTTCAGGCGCTGCCCCTGGCGTTGGCGATGTTCGTGCTGTTCCCGCGCCTGGCAACTCCGCTCTGGGGATTGGCGAGCAACGGGTCCAGCGCGAGCACCGGTCTTTCGGACTCGATGTCCCCGGGCGCCGTCACGAGCCTGGCCAAGTCCGCCGAGATCGCCTTCCGCGTCGAATTCGAAGGTTCCGCCCCCGGGCCCCGTGATCTGTACTGGCGGGGACCCGTCTTCGGCCAGTTCGACGGCCGCCGCTGGACGCGGCTGCACCCGGTCACGCTCTCACGACCTGTCCGCGTGGAATTGTTCGGCGACCCCACCCGTTACACCGTGACCCTGGAGCCGAGTCATCAGCCCTGGCTGCTCGCTCTCGATCTGCCGTCCGCGCTCGGCAACCTGACGGCGGGCCAGGTCCTGACCGACGCCACGCTGACTCCGATCTGGAACGCTCCCGTCGGTTCCCGCATCCGTTACAGCGCCACTTCCCACCTGGGCTATCGCGCCGATGCGGATGCGACGCTCGCCGAACTGGGCCCGTGGCTGCGCCTGCCCACGGGGTACAACCCCCGAAGCGTGGCGCTGGCCACCGAATTACTCGACGAGCATCCGGACGACTCGCCCGACCAGCGCGTTGCGCGGGTGCTGGCGATGTTCCGCGAGCAGCCCTACCGATACACGCTGGAGCCGCCCCCGCTCGGGCGCAACTCGGCTGACGAATTCCTGTTCGACACGCGCGCGGGCTTCTGCGAGCACTACAGTTCGGCGTTCGTGATCCTGATGCGCGCGATGGGCATACCGGCACGGGTGGTCACCGGCTACCAGGGCGGGGAGCGCAATCCCGTCGACGGCTATTACGTGGTCCGCCAGTCCGATGCGCACGCCTGGGCGGAGGTCTGGATGCGGGACCGCGGCTGGGTCCGTGTCGACCCCACGGCGGCGGTGGCGCCGGAGCGGGTCGAGACCAATCGCCGCTTGAGGGACGACGCACCGGCAGACCTTGCCACGTCCACCCTGGACGGCCTCTGGTCGACGTTCAAGGTGAACCTGGACGCGGTCACGCACCGCTGGAATCAATGGGTACTGCAATTCGACCGCGGCGCCCAGCAGCGGCTGCTGGACCGGCTCGGCCTGGGTGGGGGCGACTGGCATGCACTGGCCGGTCTGCTGGCCGCGGTCATGGTGGTGCTGATCGGCGCAAGCGCGCTGGTGGCCCTGCGCGCGCGTCCTCACAGGGATCCGATCGGGGAAGCCTACCGCGCCTTCTGCGCGAAGCTGGCCGCCGTCGGCTGCGCACGCGAGCCTCACGAGACGGCCGCCGCGTACCTGACCCGGGTCGGCGCCGGTCTGGAACCGGCGCACCGCCGCCAGGCCGAGCAGATCGTTCGGCTGTACAACCGACTGCGCTACGGAGAGTTGAGCAACTCGCGCAGCGTTCGCGAGCGTCGCACGCGTAACATCGGCGAGCGCGGGGGCCCAGTGGAAACGCGGAAGATCATCCAGGCCAACGACGGTCTGCGCCGGCTCCGTTCGGCGGTACGTGCGTTTCAGCCGGGAAACACGCCGGTCGAGAGGTAGCGGTCTCCGCGGTCGCAGACGACGAAGACGATCGTCGCGTCGCGCACCTCGGCGGCGAGACGCAATGCGATATGACAGGCACCGGCCGCAGAGATGCCGCAGAAAATGCCCTCTTCTGCAGCCAGTCTGCGAGCCATTTCCTCGGCCTCGGCCTGTGTCACGGTTTCCGTGCGATCGACCATTGCATGCTGGAATATCGCCGGCAGGTACGCCTGCGGCCACTTACGGATCCCGGGGATCGAGGAACCGTCGGCCGGCTGCGCCCCGATGATCTGAACGTCCGGATTGCGCGACTTCAGATAACGCGAAACGCCGGTGATCGTGCCCGTGGTCCCCATGGCGGAGACGAAGTGCGTGACCCGTCCGTCGGTGTCGCGCCAGATCTCCGGTCCCGTGCTCTCGTAGTGGGCACGCCAGTTGTCGTCGTTCGCGAACTGATCGAGCACCTTGCCACGTCCCTCGCGCTCCATCTGCGCGGCGAGATCGCGTGCACCTTCCATCCCCTGTTCCTGGGTGACGAGGATCAGCTCGGCGCCGTAGGCGCCCATGGCCTGGCGTCGCTCGATCGACAGGTTGTCCGGCATGATGAGGACCATCCGGTAGCCGCGAATCGCGGCCACCATCGCCAGCGCGATGCCCGTGTTGCCCGACGTGGGCTCGATCAGGGTATCCCCCGGGCTTATCTCGCCTCGGGCCTGCGCCTGGGCGATCATGCTGAGTGCGGGACGATCCTTCACGGAGCCGGCCGGGTTGGTGCCCTCCAGTTTCGCCAGCAGCGTATTGGAGGTGGCGCCAGGCATACGCTGCAGGCGCACCAGCGGCGTGTTGCCAATGCAGGATTCTATCGTTGGATATTCGGGCATCGCTCGTGGAAAGTACT
>JAUIAI010000379.1 GCA_030425615.1 Gammaproteobacteria bacterium | reverse complement strand
GGTCGCCGGTGGAGCGTGCCGCGGCGGACGACGACCGGGTGACGATCGATTTCGTAGGCCGTCTCGACGGCGAACCCTTCGACGGCGGTTCGGCGGAGGGTTTCCAGTTCGTGCTCGGCGAAGGCCGCATGCTCCAGGACTTCGAGACCGGCGTGCGCGGGAAGCCGGCGGGTGAGACCGCGACGTTCCCGGTCTCCTTCCCCGAGGACTACTCGGCCGAGAACCTGGCGGGCAAGACGGCCGAGTTCGAAGTCACGGTGAAGCAGGTCGAGGCGCCCGAACTGCCGGAGGTCGACGAGGCTTTCGCCACCTCGCTCGGAGTGGCAGATGGTCAGCTCGAGACCATGCGCAATGACATCCGGGCGAATCTGGAACGCGAGGTTCGCCAGCGGCTGCGGGCGCGAACGAAGAACGGCGTGATGGACGCGCTGCGGGGCGCGGTCGAGTTCGAACTGCCCAGGGCTCTCGTCGAGAACGAGCGCCAATCGCTCATCGAGCGGGCGAAGGCGGATATGCAGGCCCGGGGCATGAAGGTCGACGACATGCCGGTGCCCGAGGACATGTTCGTGGAGCAGGCCGAGCAGCGGGTCAGGCTGGGCCTGATCGTGGCCGAGATCGTCAAGCGTGAATCCCTGACGGCCAAGCCCGACCAGCTACGGGCGATGATCGAGGAATTCGCCCAGGCCTATGAGAACCCGGGCGAGGTTATCCGTCACTACTTCAGCGACCGTGAGCGTCTGGGTGAGGTCGAGGCCATGGTCATCGAGCAGAACGTCGTCGACTGGGTTCTGGAGAAGGGCAAGGTCGAGGACCAGCAGATGTCCTTTGACGAATTGATGAGCGGCGGTTGACCAGCGCCTGCTGACCGCGCCACCATAAAAAATCGCGCGGCCCCTCGGGGGGCGGCGCGTCGCGCGTTGCGGCCCGGCGGGGCCCCGCGCGCATCCGTATCGATGCTCCGGAGCTCTCATGACCCGTAACAGCCTCATCGAGGACCTCGTCAACGCCCACCTGGACGCCCAGCGGGCGGCCTCGGTCTATCAGTCACCGCAGAACATCGGCATGGTGCCGATCGTGATCGAACAGAGCGGCCGCGGCGAGCGCGCATACGACATCTATTCGCGGCTGTTGCGCGAAAGAGTCATTTTCCTGCTGGGCCCGGTCATGGACGTGTCCGCCAATCTCGTGGTCGCACAGCTGCTGTTCCTCGAGTCGGAGAACCCGGACAAGGACGTGGCGCTGTACATCAATTCTCCCGGAGGCTCGGTGTCCGCCGGGCTCGCGATCTACGACACGATGCAGTTCGTGAAGCCGGATGTGAGCACGCTCTGCATGGGTCTCGCCGCGAGCATGGGGGCCTTCCTGCTCGCCGCCGGCGCCAAAGGCAAACGCTACGCGCTGCCGAATGCGAGGGTCATGATCCACCAGCCCTCCGGCGGCGCACAGGGCCAGGCTTCGGACATCGAGATCCACGCGCGGGAGATCCTCTATACCCGTGAGCGGCTGAACCGGATCCTCGCCGACGTGACCGGCCAGCCCATCGAAACCGTGGCGCAAGACACCGATCGCGACCGGTTCATGTCCTCTGAGGAGGCCCAGAACTACGGTATCATCGACCAGGTAATTCACAATCGGGGTGAGTCCGCCTGACCAAGGCTGCGGTCGGCGGGTTTCGTCGTCCCCAAGAGCAGTCCGCTAGGTAGCGCATGTCGGAAAAGAAGGGCTCCACCGAAAAGGTTCTTTATTGCTCGTTCTGCGGCAAGAACCAGCATGAGGTGCGCAAGCTGATCGCGGGCCCGTCGGTGTTCATCTGCGACGAATGCATCGAGCTCTGTAACGACATCATCCGCGACGAGGCCTCTTCCGAAGGGGCGGCCACGGGTCCGGGAGCCGGGCTGCCCACGCCGTCCGAGATCCGCGCCATCCTCGACAACTTCGTCATCGGCCAGGATGCGGCCAAGCGCAACCTGTCGGTGGCCGTCTACAACCATTACAAGCGGCTGCGTCACCGTGGCAAGAAGGACGAGGTCGAGCTGGCCAAGTCCAACATCCTGCTGGTGGGACCCACCGGGTCGGGTAAGACGCTCCTCGCGCAGACGCTGGCCCGTCTGTTGAACGTGCCGTTCGTGATTGCCGACGCCACGACGCTCACCGAGGCGGGCTACGTCGGTGAAGACGTCGAAAACATCATTCAGAAGCTGCTGCAGAACTGCAATTACGAGGTCGACAAGGCGCAGAACGGCATCGTCTACCTGGATGAAATCGACAAGATCTCCCGCAAGTCGGACAACCCTTCGATCACCCGCGACGTATCGGGGGAAGGCGTTCAGCAGGCATTGCTTAAGCTGATCGAGGGTACGGTCGCTTCGGTGCCGCCGCAGGGCGGTCGCAAGCATCCGAACCAGGACTTCGTGCAGATCGACACCACGAACATCCTGTTCATTTGCGGCGGTGCGTTCGACGGTCTCGAGAAGATCATCCGCGACAGGTCCGAGCGTGCCGGTATCGGCTTCGGCGCCGCGGTGCGCAGCCAGTCCGACCGAACGGTCGGCCAGGTTCTGAAGGACATCGAACCGGACGATCTCATCCGCTTCGGCCTCATCCCCGAGCTGGTGGGTCGTCTGCCGGTGATCGCGACATTGGACGAGCTCGACGAGCCGGCCCTCGTGAGCATTCTCGTCGAGCCCAAGAACGCCCTCGTCAAGCAGTACCAGCAACTGTTCGCGATGGACGGCGTGGAACTGGAGGTGCGACCCTCGGCCCTGCAGGCCATCGCGCGCAAGGCGCTCAAGCGGAACACCGGCGCCCGCGGGCTGCGATCCATTCTCGAGCAGGCGCTGATCGACACGATGTTCGAGTTGCCCGGCCTCGAGAACGTCCAGAAGGTCGTGGTCGACGAACGTGCGATCACGGGTGAAGGCAAGCCGCTGGTCATCTACTCCGAGGTGCCGCGCGTCTCGGGTGGCGACACGGGCTCAGGCTGAAACGCCTTCCGTCCGGGCGCTTCTCCCGTCCGGACCCGATCCGAACCAGACGCTGTCCACCGGGTTTCGTTCCGCCGGGGGCGCTGCGTTCCTCCCGCCCGGACCCAGGCCGTGCCGTCGAGGCACCGGCAGGCGCCGCCCGGATCCGGTTGTCGGATCAAAGCCACTGCGCCCCCGGGGTTCGGCGGAGCCCGGCGGACGATTGGGCGTATGCTCAACATTGAGCCGGTGGTCTTGAGAACGGGCCACCGAGCCCCCAATTCCAAGTCAACATCGCCCTGACGCGATGCTTCCGGAGCCCGTAATGACCGAATCCCCAATGACACTCCCGCTGTTGCCTCTGCGTGACGTGGTGGTGTTCCCCCACATGGTGATCCCCCTGTTCGTCGGGAGAGCCAAGTCGATCAAGGCGCTCGAAAGTGCGATGGAGGCCGGCAAGCAGATTGCGCTCGCGGCCCAGAAGAACGCCTCGAACGACGACCCGCGGGAGAGTGACATCTATGAGATCGGCTGTCTGTCGAACATCCTGCAGATGCTCAAGCTGCCCGACGGCACCGTGAAGGTGCTCGTCGAAGGGGCGCAGCGGGCCCGTCTGAGCACGATCACCGACGGCGAGGCGCATTTTACGGCCGAGGTCGAACTTATCGACGAGACCGATCGCGATACGGCTGAGGTCGAGGCCATGCGTCGTACGATCCTCGCGCAGTTCGACCAGTACGTGAAGTTGAACAAGAAGATCCCGCCTGAAATCCTTGCATCGCTGAATGGTATCGAGGACAACAGCCGGCTGGCCGACACCATCGCAGCGCATCTTCCGATCAAGATCGAGCAGAAGCAGTCCATCCTCGAGACCGCCTCGGTGGCCGAACGGCTCGAGCGGCTGCTCGCGCAGATCGAGACCGAACTCGACATCCTCCAGGTAGAAAAGCGTATCCGTGGTCGCGTCAAGCGCCAGATGGAGAAGAGCCAGCGCGAGTACTACCTGAACGAGCAGGTCAAGGCGATCCAGAAAGAGCTGGGCGAGGGCGAAGACGGCGCGGACATCGAGGAACTCGAAAAGAAGATCGTTTCGGCGCGCATGCCCAAGGAGGCTCGCAAGAAGGCGGATGCCGAACTGAAGAAGCTCAAGCTGATGTCGCCGATGTCGGCCGAGGCGACGGTCGTGCGCAACTATATCGATACGCTGATCGGTCTACCCTGGCGCAAGAAGAGCCGGGTCACGAACGATCTCTCGCGTGCCGAGGAGGTCCTCGAAGAGGATCACTACGGGCTCGAGAAGGTCAAGGAGCGGATCATCGAGTATCTCGCGGTCCAGCAGCGTGTCGACCGGCTCAAGGCGCCGATCCTTTGTCTGGTCGGGCCGCCCGGTGTCGGCAAGACCTCGCTCGGCAAGTCGATCGCGCGGGCCACGAACCGTA
>JAUIAI010000378.1 GCA_030425615.1 Gammaproteobacteria bacterium | reverse complement strand
CGGCCTGGCCAGCATGCCCAGTGCGCCGGCCCGCCAGATGGGCACGTGCATCATGATGAGACCGGTGAGGCCATAGGGCGCGTACATGACCGCGGCCACGAAGACGATACCTACGTAAAGGGCCCAGATGCCGGTGTAGTTCGACAGCAGCGTCTGCAGCAGGGTGAACACGACCGCGCCCACGATCGGGCCGGCAAAGAAGCCGACCCCGCCGATGTAGGCCTGCAGCAGCACCGTGCCGGAGGTGATGGCGTTCACCGTCTCCTCGGTGACGATCTCGTAGTTGATGGCGAACAACGACCCGGCGACCCCGGCGAAGAAGCCCGAGACGCAGAAGGAGATGAACCGGATGCGCTTCTGCGAATAGCCGACGAACTCCGCGCGCTCCGGGTTGTCGCGCACGGCATTGGCCATGCGTCCGACCGGGGTCCGCGAGAACCGGTACATGAGCCAGACGCAGACGAGCGTCCAGGCCGCGATCAGATAGTAGACCTCGATCTCCTGCGCGAACTCGAACCCCAGGAAGGCAGGGGGGTCGGTGCGGTCGGCCGTGACGCCTTCCTCGCCGCCGGAAAACTTGGTGAAGATGAGCGAAGACGCCGCGATCATCTCGCCGATGCCCAGCGAGATCATGGCGAACACGGTACCGGCCTTGTTGGTGGAGAAGCTGCCGAAGAGCACCGCGAACGCGAATCCCGCGATGCCGCCGATCACCGGCACCAGCGGCAACGGGATCGCCCATTCCTGGGCGTAGATCGCGTTGATCATGTGAATGGCGAAATAGCCGCCCAGACCGAAGTACACCGCATGACCGAACGAGAGCATGCCGCCCTGGCCGAGCAGCATGTTGTAGGCCACGGTGAACAACACCATGATGAGCATCTGGTTGAGCACGGCGATGCCCAGGCCGCTGCCGAACACCTGCGGCAGCACGAGCAGAAGCGCCGCGCCGATGATCCAGGGCAGTGTGCGCTGCCAGAGGGCGGGCCGCGTGTGCACGGTGGTGGGTGCCAGGGTACTCATCGGTCAGGTCTCGCGGTTGCCGAACAGGCCCGTCGGGCGGAACACGAGGATCAGCACGAGCAGCAGATAGGGCAGGATCGGGCCGATCTGCGAGACGGTGACCGTGTAAAGATCGCTGAGCGCGCTCTCGGCGTCGGTGGTGATGCCCACCAGCCCGAGCACGTCGTTCAACGAGACGTCGATGGCCACCGCGAAGGTCTGGAGCATGCCGATCAGCAGCGAGGCCACGAATGCTCCCGTGAGCGAACCCAGCCCGCCGACGACGATGACCACGAACACGATGCTGCCCAGCACGATGGCCATGCCCGGAAAGGTACCCAGCACGGGCCCGGCAATCACGCCGGCCAGGCCGGCCAGGGCCGAGCCCACGCCGAAGACACCCATGAACACCAGCGGCACGTTGTGACCCAGCATGGCGACCTGGTTCGGATGCGTGATCGCCGCCTGGATGATCAGCCCCACGCGTGAACGCGTGAGAATGGCCATCAGGAGCGCGAAGATGGCCACCGAGACCAGGAGCATGAACCCCTTGTAGGCCGGGAACTCGGTGCCGAAGAGCTCGAAGAGCGGGAACATCAGCGCCTCCGGCTCGGAGAAGTCGACGTACTCCTTGCCCCAGACGAGCTGGACCAGTTCTTCGATGAGGTACGCCACGCCGAAGGTGAAGATCAGTTCGGCGACGTGACCATAATGATGCACCCGGCGCAGGCCGTAGCGCTCGATGATCATGCCCACCACACCGGCCAGCGCCGGAGCGATGATCAGCGCCGGCCAGAAGCCGATCGCGTTGCTGATCGAGTAGGCGAGGTAGGCCCCCAGCATGTAGATGCTGGCGTGGGCGAAGTTCAGCACCCCCATCATCGAGAAGATCAGGGTGAGGCCGCTCGAGAGCATGAACAGCAGCAGGCCGTACACGAGCCCGTTGAGCAGCGAGAAGATGATCAGCTCGGCCACGAGTGCGAAGGGTCCGGTTGGGGGTTTGCGGGGGTCATGCGGGCCCGTGGGCCCGCGCCCGCCACGCGGCCGGGCTCATCCGGCGGGGACGGCCCGGCGATGAGCGCCGGGCGGGCCGCGCATGGCCCGCGCCGGCGTCATCCGCGCCAGGGTCAGTCCTTGGGACGACTCATCTTGCAGGTGGTGGGTGTCGAGGCGTCCTCGGCCGACACCGTGGTCTCGGTCAGCAGACCGTAGCCCGAGTTGTCGCCGTCGAACGGGACGTCCTTGTCCGTGTGCACCGAGATGCGGATCGGCAGCTGGATCTGGTGATCCTCGGCGCGCATCGTGAGCTTGTCACCCCAGTAGGTGGTGTACTCCAGACCCTCAAGCGCCTTCGCGACCTCGACGGGCTTCGTGGTGCCGGCCTTCTCGATCGCCATCGCCAGCATGTTCAGGCCGTTGGCGATGCGGTTCTGGGTGAAGTCGTAGTCCGGGTAGTTCTTCTTGAACTTGATCTGCAGGTTGCGCCATTCCTCGGTGAGCGCAGGGTTGTCCACGCCCTCGTGAACCAGCCGCACCTTGCCCACACCGCCCGCGCCGATGGCCTTCGTGATGCCGGTCTTGGCCGCATAGTAGGTGTACATGGGAACGTTCAGGCCGGCGTCCGCGGCCGCCTTGGCCAGACCGACCATGTCCGCGCCCCAGTTGCCGGTGATGATCGCGTCCGCGCCCGACGCGTTGATCTTGGCGATGTAGGGCGAGAAGTCCTTGACCTTGCCGATCGGGTGCAGCTCGTTGCCCACGATCTCGATGTCGGGGCGCTTTTCGCCCAGGAACTTGACCGCCGCCGCGGCGACCGCCTTACCGAATGAGTAGTCCTGGCCGATGACGTAGATCTTCTTCATCGACGGGTTCGCCGCGATCGCGTCGGTGAGCGCGTTCATCTTCATGTCGGCGTTGGCGTCGAAGCGGAAGTGCCAGAAATTGCACTTCTCGTTCGTGAGCGCCGGATCGACGGCCGAGTAGTTCAGGAACAGCAGACGCTGGTCGGCGTTTCGCTTGTTGTGCTTCTCGATGGCGTCCGTGAGCGCATTGGCCACGCCGGACGAGTTGCCCTGGAAGACGAACTGGATGCCCTCGCCGATCACGCGCTTGAGCTGGATCAGGCTCTCCTTGGGGGAGATCTTGTTGTCGAAGCCGATGATCTCGAGCTTCTTGCCGAGGACGCCGCCTTTCTCGTTGATCTCGTTCGCGAAGAACTCGAACTCGCGCAGGCCGTTCGTGCCGGTGGCGGCGAACGGACCCGACAACGGGTCGATGAAGGCGATGCGGATGGTGTCCTGGGCCAGGGCAGCCTGGGACGAAAGGCCGATGACGGCCGACACGGCGAGCGTGCCGAGCAGTTTTTGCTTCATGATGTCTCTCTCCACCTACCGGGCCGGCTGGGCCGGCTCTCTTCGCAGGGTGGCCGAAACCAGGCCCTCCCTGCACGTGCGGCGCAGTGTACCGCAGTAAGCGCCGCGAACGGCCGGATAGCAGGAAAACCCCGGCGCGCGCCGGCTGACCGTCGGGCAGACGGGACGAACGCACCGGGTCGGTGCCATGACAAGGTGTCTGCGGCGCAGGGTTTGCGGCCCGGGCACGAACGGCGGGAGGGTTCCGCCGCAGGGTACCGGCGGTTCGTGCAGGCAGGGTCTTTCTTCAGGCGGCCCCGGCCGGTTCACGCAGGCCCAGCAGCCTGATCGCGTTCTCCTTCAGGATCAGTGGCTTGACCTCGTCGCGGAAACCCGCTTCCTCGAAGTCCTTGAGCCAGCGTTCGGGCGCGATCAGCGGGTAGTCGGAGCCGAACAGCACGCGGTCGCGCAGCAGCGTGTTGGCGTACTGGACCAGTTGGCGCGGGAAATACTTGGGTGACCACCCGGAGAGGTCGATGTACACGTTGGGCTTGTGCATGGCCACGGACAGCGCCTCGTCCTGCCACGGGAAGGAGGGGTGCGCGATGATGATCGGCATGTCGCCGAAGTGCAGGGCCACGTCGTCCAGGTGCATCGGGTTGGAATACTCGAGGCGCAGGCCACCGCCGCACTTCATGCCGCTGCCGATGCCCGAGTGACCGCTGTGGAACACGGCCGGCAGCCGGTACTCGTTGATGACTTCGTAGATCGGCCAGGCCATGCGGTCCCAGGGGTGGAAGCCCTGCACGGTGGGATGGAACTTGAAGCCCTTGACGCCGTGCTCTTCGATGAGCCGGCGTGCCTCGCGCGCGCCCATCTTGCCCTTGTGCGGATCGATGCTCGCCCAGGCGATCATGATGTCGCTGTTCTCGGCCGCGGCCGCGGCGATCTCCTCGTGCTCCAGGCGCGTCAGGAGCTCGCGGGCCGCAGACGGGTCCATCCCCAGCAGGACCTCACCGGCCGTCTCGCCGTACTCCTGGGTGACGATGCGGAAGATCGTCA
>JAUIAI010000377.1 GCA_030425615.1 Gammaproteobacteria bacterium | reverse complement strand
TGCCGGTGGTGACCCAGTAGGACAACCCGAGCCCGCGCCGTCGCGCCAGTTGCAGCGCATAGGCGCCGAAGGCGCCACTCTGACTGACGATCGCGATCCGTCCGGCCGATGGCGCCTGTCGCTGCAACGCCGGTGTGAAGGTGGCGTAGATGTTCCGGCGGATCGACATGAAGCCCAGGCAGTTGGGCCCCAGCAGTCTCATACCGGCAGCCGCGGCCCGTTCGGTCAGCGCCTTCTGGGCCGAGACGCCTTCGCCACCCAGCTCGGCGAAGCCGGAGGAGAACATCACCGCCGTTCGGATGCCGGCGGCGGCGGCGTCCTCGATGGCCTCGGGTATCTGGCGCGCCGGCAGCGCGAACACCGCCATGTCCACCGGCGCCCCGATGGCCTGCAGGCTCGGCACGGCCGGAACCCCCTGGACGGTCTCGTAGTTGGGGTTGACCGGATACAGCCGCCCGTCGAACGCGTACTTGATGAAGTAGCTCAGCGGAATCCCGCCGATCTTGGCGGGATTGTCCGAGGCGCCGACGATCGCGATGCTGCCCGGATCGAACAACGCGTCCAGAGAATGGGGCCGCTTGCCCATGGTCGTGTCTCCGTTGTCGTCGCGGCCGTGGCGCGACAGATCATTCTCAGCGCTTGCGCGCGCGCGCGGCCAGCCGCGCCTGCAGGTCCGCGGAGCGGGTGCTCTCGGCGAAATCGCGACGCATGATCTCATAGCGGGGATCATCCGGCGGCAGCCCGTGCGCGATGGCCTGCATATGCGCCTTCATGCGGGCCACGACGCCGCCCGCGTTTGCGGCTGCGGTGTTGCGGTACTCGGCGACACGCCGGGCCAGATCCCCGGCCGGTACGGCTTCGGTCAGGAAGCCCATGCGCAGCAGCTCGTCGGCATGGACGGTCATGCCAGTGAGCATCAGTTTGTTGGCGGCCGTCAGGCCCAGCCGCGTGACGTACCGGCGAAGTCCGGCCGGATAGTAATGCAGGCCGATCGACGCGGCCGGCATGAACATCCGCATCGCATCGTGGCCCAGCCGGATGTCGCAGCAGAGCGCGAGGTCCGTGGCGCCACCGTAGACATTGCCGTTCAACGCCGCGATGGTCAGACAGGGCGCCGCCTCGAGCGCGTCGAGCATGACTTCGAAGCGGGAATCGAGCTGCTCCGTGATGGCGGTGAGCGTGTAACCCGAACTGAAGCTTCGGCCGCCGGTGCCGCTGATGACGATCGACGGTGGCGCCGTCTCGGCGCGCAGGTCCGCGAAGAGTGCCGTCAGGGCGTCCAGATCCGCCGGGTCGATACGATTGTGCTCGTCGGGCCGGTCCAGGCGCAGGTGCCAGCCCGAGTCCGAGCGCGTCAGCCGGGGAGCGCCCGCGTGCGCGGCCAGGGGGTCGCCACCGCCCAGCTCGGGAAGGATTCGCCACGGTTCGTTCATGATCCCTGCGAAGGCTCGTCGTCGAGAAAGGCGGCCACCACGGGGTTCTCGCGCAGGCGGGCCAGGTCCTGCGGCGAAGGCAGGGAAGGCCGGTCGCGTTCCTGTCGGACCAGGCAGAGAAAACCCAGGGGTTCGCCGGGGCCGGCTCGAAACTGATGCCAGGTCTGCGGCGGCACCGAGACGAGATCGTGGACGGCCACCTCGAACACCTCGCCGCCCAACAGGCAGCGCCCGCCGCCGCGCAGGATCATCACGGCATGGACGTGATCGTGGCGCTCGAGCGTGCTGTGACCGTTCGGGCCGACCTCGAAGTAGCGCCACTGACAGCCCAGAGTGTTGTCGTCGAACAGGACCTGGCGCGTGACGTCACGAAACGGGGCTTCTCCGTTCGCCTTGTAGGCCAGGCGCTCGACGCCGTCCCAGGTGAACCCGGGCCGGTTGCGCCGAAGGGGCGGTGTGCTGTCAGAGTGACTCATGGCGGAATTCTAAGGTCTCACCGTGAGGCCGACGCGGCGCCGGGCGTTTGCGGACCGGGTGGGCAGGCGTCGGCCGTGGTGCCGGCGGCCTCGTCCACGGCGCGAACGAAACGGGCCGCACGAGCACCCGTCTCGGCAGGGGCCTCCAGCAGGTTGCCGCCGATGAGCAGCATCTGGTCGGGGCCGAACGCGGACACCATCTCCGGCACGCGTGCGAGGGTCATGCCGCCGGCCGGAACCGGAAGGGCGGGTGCGAGATGCCCGAGCGGGCCGCGCAGGGCGTCGACGATCTCCCGGCATGTGGCGGCGTCGTAGCTGAACCGGCCACCGGCGTTCGGGAAGATGCCGGCGTCGGCCCCGAAGAGCCTGAACAGGGTCCCCAGCAGGACCGCCGGTGCGATGCGCGTCGCGCCGGCGAGGGCCGGATGGGCGATGACCGGAACACGTGAGCCCCGCGCCAGCGCCGCGAAAGCGGAAGGGCCGAGCAGCATCGGGCACGCCAGGAGCGCGCCGACGCCCAGTCGGTTCGCGTGAATCGTCTGCGCGTCGACCCTGGCGGGCGAGCCGGAGATGGTGGGCGCATAGAGCGTGCGCCGACCGTCCCGTCGGCGTGCATTGACGCGATCGATCGCCGTCTGCACCGCCGCGACCCGTGCTTCGAAAGGTGCGTACCGCTGGTCAGCGATCCCGTGATCGTCCTTGATGACGTCGATGCCGGCATCGGCCAGCGTGGCCGCGAGGGCGGCGAGCCTGTCCGGTGCGAGGCCCTGCGGCTTGAGCGCGCTGCAGGTCAGTGCACGGCCCGCCGGCACGCCGGTGGCCGCCCGCAGTCCGGCGAGCCCGAAGCGCGGCCCCGGCCAGCCGTCGAGCCAAGCCCTCGGCGCTTCGATGCCCGTCAGCATCACGTCGGGCTGCAACGAGACGTTGCCGAACAGCATGTTCATGAGCTGCCCGGCGTCGTGGCCGCAGGTGCGCGTGTCCAGTGAGATCGCCAGGCGCAGCGTGCCGTCGTCGTCAGCGCTGATCCGTTCGAGCCGCCCCGCGAGCTCGTCGCGAATGAAGGGATCGGTCACGCCGGAGAGGGGCATCTCCAGGCTCTGCTCGATCGCGATCGCCTCGCCGCGGCGCTGGCCGGCGGCCAGGGCGGTCGTGTCGTGGTCATTGCCGCGGATCTCGAACTGAACGAGCAGTCGGTCTGAACCGGAAGGGGTCATGGGTCGGTCGGGGGGAGGGTCGGCGCGGGCTACCTAAGCCGACGAGTCTACCCGCGGTGCCTCCGGTTTCGGCAACGGCATGGCATCTTGGGATCCCGTTCGTCAATCGAGGCGCGCATGAAGCCTTCTCCTAAGCAACGGGCACGGTCGCTTTGGGCGGCCGCGCTTCCCGGTCCCGGCGGCCGGACCTTCGCACTGATCATCCTCTGCGCCGGCGCCGGCGGGTGCGCTTCGCTGGAACTCGACCTGCCGGGGAGCGGCGGCGAACAGGTCTCCTACCGGGTCTGGAACGACACCGGGCACAGCGTGATCGAGCGTCCGACGCTTCGCGCGGTCAGGGGCGGGCCGGTTCTCTACACGAATCTTCAGTCCTATGCGCCCGGCTGGCGCTGGGCCCCTTCGACGGCCGGTCAGGCCGTCAGCGCCTGGGCCCCGCCGGACACCCTGAACACTCTGGACACGCCGCCGGCGCTGCCCCGCCTGTTCGAGGGGGCGTTCGCAACCGCACCCGCCGGGCACCGGGTTCCGCGTGAGGTCCGCCTGCACTGGCAGGCGCCGGCTGCGCCCGGTCAGCCTCTCTACGCTGGCACCGAGCAGCCGTCGGTGGTCGTCTCGCTGCGCGAACGCATTCCCGCTCCTGTTCTCGCGCAGGTCGCCGGGGGCTGGCGCTACCGGCTGGACATCGCCATCGGCGCCCACCCGGAGCGTCCCACGGTGCACTGGCGCCTCGTTCGCCACGAAGACGACGGCCCGGTGGAGGTGCGGCGCAGCCGCGGCTGGTAGCTGTCGGAGTTCAACCCGTTGCGGAGCCCGCCTGGCGGGCCAGAACCCGGTTGATGCCGCGCAGTCCCTGCTCCAGATCCGGCCCGGCCTGCTCCCGCATCAGCAACAGGGCCCACCGGTCGAGCGGATTCCATCCGGCGTTCGTCTGCAGCCGCCAGGTCAGCCGGGTTCCACGCTCGGTGGGCTCCAGGAGAAAGCGGCCCACCGCCTTGCCCCGGCCCGCGAACGACACCGCGTAATCGATGCTGCGCGGCTCGACGGCCCCGATGATCTGCATCTCGCCCTCGCCCTCGCTGGCGGAACGCCAGCGCCAGCGGGCGCCGACCCCGCTGGGCGCGCCGTCGTAGGTGATCTTCATGGATGGATCGCGCATCAGCCAGGGCGACCAGCGGTTCCACGCGTGAGGATCCGCCAGCAGCGTCCAGACACGCTCGGGAGGATGGGCAATGTCGATCACCCGCTCCGTCGTACGTCGTTCGGGGAGCAGGTAGCCGGCAAGCAGACCCAGCAAC
>JAUIAI010000376.1 GCA_030425615.1 Gammaproteobacteria bacterium | reverse complement strand
CCTTCGACGTCGGATTCCTCGATGCGGAACTTGCGCGCCTCGACCGTCCGGGGATCCAGACCGTGGTGGCAGCGGTGACGGACACGCTCGCCATGGCGCGCGAGCTCCATCCCGGGCGGCGTAACTCGCTGGACGCGCTCTGCGATCGATACGGCATCTCGAATGCGCACCGCACGCTTCACGGAGCGTTGCTGGACGCCGAGTTGCTCGCCGACGTCTATCTCGCCATGACCCGGGGCCAGGACAGCCTCGAGATGCTGTCGTCCGTCTCCGATGCCGGGTCCGGACCGTCCGTGCGCACGGGGGACTGGCCGCCCGTCGGGGGCGTGCGGCTCGCCCCGGACCCCGATGCGCAGGTCCGTCACCATGCCGTGCTGGCGGATATCGCCAAGGAGGCGGGACAGCCGGCCATCTGGGAGCGGGATGCCGCCTGACGGGCTGGCTTTCGCCGGCGCCCGCGCGGCTGAACGGGATCTCGGACGTTCGACGGAGGCGGGTTCAGCGCAGGCTCGTGAACGGCGGTCGCCAGGCCCGTTCCGGGGCCGGCGGTCCGGCGGCCTTGGCGCCGGAGCCTGCCGCCGGTGCAGCGCAGGTTCCGTCGGCCAGCCATTGCAGGGCGGCGGCGGTCAGCGTCTCGCCGGCTTCGCCGAACTGCCCGCGCGCATCGTCGACGACCTCGCAGCCAGGGGGCAGTCCGTCGTAATAGCCGGTCGTACCGACCGCGTTTGACAGCGAGAACGTCACCAGGTTGAACACCCGGCCATCGAAGGTGGTCGGGGTGAATCCCACCGGCTTACCGCAGGTGGTCGTCCCGATGCGAGTGGCGGAGCGCCACGGCTCCAGGCCGAGGATCAGGGCCTCCGAAGCCGAACAGGTCTGTCCGCTGGTCAGCCAGACCAGCCGGTCCACGCGGGGGCCGCGCGGATCGTCCGAGAACTGGATGGTGCGGTCGGATCCGCTGTGGGCATCATTGAACGTAAGCCGCGTCATCGGCCGGCCGTCGAGTGCACCCAGGGCGGAACCGATGGTCGCGGTGGTGGACAGCAGTCCGCCGCCGTTGGTGCGCAGATCGACGACGAGGTCCTGGGCGCCGTCCGCCAGGAGTCGGTCCACCGATTCGCGCCAGGCGTTGACGGCGGGTGCCCCGAAGGAATACAGACTCAGGTAGCCGATCCGCCGACCGGCCCGTTCGAAGACCGCTTCGGCGAGGACGTAGTCGAGGTCGAACAGCGTCTTGGTCACGACGATGTCGCGCACCGACCCGGCATCGTCGACCGTGAACGTTCTCGTGACGTCGGTCTCGGCCGGACCGAACGCTGCATCCAGCGACCCCGCGGCCAGAAGGGCCGTGATCGTCACGCCGTCGATCGCCAGGATGCGCTGGCCGCGCCGCAGCCCCGCGGCGGCGGCGGGAGACGATGGCTGGACCATCATCAGCAGCAGGTCGTCGTCGCGGACCCGGTAGAGGATTCCGAAGGCGACCGTGCGGCCTTCGCCGTAGAACCGGGCATAGGCCTCGGCGTCCTCGATATGGCTGTAGCGGTCCTCTGCCACGCGCAAGGCGTCCAGCGCGGACTCTTCGTCCGCATAGGCCTTCGGATCGATGACCGCGGGCAGGCGGTCGTTCCAGAGGTACCAGTCCTGCAGTTGTTCGACGAGATAGGCGGTACGGTTCTCCGCGGAAGCGGGCTGCGGCGACCCGCCACCGCCTCCCGAACCGCAGCCGCCGAGCCCCCAGGCCGTGGTCAGGCAGGCTGCCAGCAGTGCGATCGAGGGCCGACGGGTCGCGGTCATCCGGCCATGTTACCCGCCCGCCGCGGCCCGACAGCCTGTCCCGTGCCGTGGATTGCTACACTTGCTTCGATCCATGGGCGCAGCGTGGGCGGGGCCCGCCCTGCGCCGACCGTCGACACTTGGGGAACCATATGAAAGAGAGCCGTCAGCCTCGCGGCGGCCGTGATCGCAAAGGGCATCTGTCGGCGGATGCGGAGCGACTCGTCACGGCCGCGCTGGGCGTGGCTAACTCGGGCAGCCGCGTCGAGGATCGCTTCTGGGACGCGGAGCTCGGCGAACGGCTGTCCAGGTTGCTGGCCAATGGCCACGCCCAGCCGGTCTACGATGCGCTCGAGCGGCTGAACCAGACCGACCCGGACTCCTACGGCGCGCTGATCGAGGCCGTGGAGGAGCACTCCGAGTCGATCGTGCTCGACAGCGACGACGGGCCGTGGCAGGTCCTGTTGATCAGCGCGCCCCTGATCGCCTGGACCCGCTTCGCCATTCCCACCGGTGCCATTCCGCGTGCGCTGCGCGACAGTCTCGAGAACCTGCTGCGGGAGATGGTCCTCGCGCAGGGGGCCCGTCTCTATCTCATGCCCTCGCTGGTGAGCATCGACCAACTGCCGCGCGACTATGCGGAGCTGCGCCACCTCAGCGCCCGGCTGGGAGCGGCCGCCCTCAGGGACACCCCGCCCACGGGCCGGCGCGAGCTGCCGGAGTCGGCCGACATGCTCGCCGACGCCCGTTTCCTGATCGGTGCGGTCGCCGTCCGGCCTGGCGAACCGGTATTCCGGTGGCAGAGCGCCGATCTGCGCGAGCAGGGAGGGCGGGTGCAGGCGCTGGAGAAATGGGTCGAACATGCACGTCCCCTGGCCGAGCAGCTCCTGCCCGGCTGCGGGTTCGAATGCCTGCTCCCGGACGCGTACCACATCAACATGCGCGAGTCCGACCGACGGGTGCGACCCTACGGCATCCGTGCGTCGGTGCACTATCTGACGCACGCCCTCGCGATCGAGGCGCGCGAGATCAAGGCGATCGTCGCAGGCTTCGGCCACGACCGGGTCGACGAGTACCGCGTGGGTCTCAGCGTGGATCGAGACGGCGAGGAAGTCGCCCACGGCGTGGTCTGGCCGCTGCTCGGGGCGGAGTCGGATCAGGACGAGCCCACGCCGCTCAGCCGCATCCGCGACTGTCTGCGCGAGGCGGGTGTCAACGACATCTCGGTCTGGCCGAACCTCACCGAGCCGGAATTCTGCGAGGACTGCGGCGCCCCCATGTACCCCAACGACAAGGGCGAAATCGTGCATGCCGAGTTGCCCGCCGACATTCCTCCGGAGCAGGCTCACTTCCACTGATTCGGCCGTCGTGGCCGGTTCGACCGGCCGCCGGCGCCCGCCGCGCGGGCGCCGGTGACGCCGTGCCCGCACGACCTGCGGACAACGGTGGCGATCAGCGGGCGGGGTCGGCGCGCAGACGATCGATGCGCTCGCTGAGATAAGCCCAGTAGAAGTCGTCGCTCGCGTATCCCACGAGCGGCTCGACGCGCGCGCCCTCGTGGCCGAGGAACAGGACGGTCGGCGCCACCGTGGCGCCCATCGTCCGGGCGAATCCGGCCACGTCACGGGCCCCGCCCGCGCTGCCGGCCTGCCAGGCGTCGGGCAGCGGCGGAAGCCCGGTGTGATCCGACAGCGAGATTTCGTAGGCCGGTACGTCGTCGTAGGCCGGATCGGCGCGCAGCGGCCCGAGGTGCCGTTCACGCACCAGCGTGCAAAAGCCGCAGCCAGGCAGAGACACCAGCACGATCGCCCGTGATCCCGGACGCTGAAGGTGCTCGAGCAGTGGCTGGATACCGCCGCGCAGCCCGACGGACCGCGATTCCGGAGCCACTACGGGGGCCGTGGGGTCCGCCGCATGCACTGCCGGACCGGCTCCCGGCGCGAAGACCAGGAGCCCGATCAGCACCCCGCGCACGCCGCGCAGCAGGGAGGAGTCGGGCCGGGTGCCCCGACCCCCGCGCGGCGAGGGTCGGGCCGAACTCTGGGCGACGCCATTCATTTCTGTTTGACTATATGAGGACATTTGCATATAGTACGGCGAACTGTCGGTCGTCGGACGTCGTTCCGGCGGTCTTTCACGGAAATTCCGGCACCGCAGGTGCCCGCACGTGGCAGGAGACGATTCTGGACGAACTCGACCCGGTGCTCGAGGGTGTGGCGCGCTATTTCAGCCTGCTTTCCGACCCGACGCGCCTTCGCATCATGAACACGATCTGCAGCACGGAGAAGTCCGTCACCCAGATCGTGCGCGAAACGGGTGCCACCCAGACCAATGTCTCCCGCCATCTCGGCACGCTCTACGGCGCCGGCGTCCTGCGCCGCCGCAAGTCGGGCAATTTCATCTTCTATCAGGTCTCCGACCAGACGCTGATCGAGATCTGCCGCACGGCATGCGTGCACTTCGCCGCGCGCCACGAATTCGACGACCGGCAGGGCGAGAAGGCGCTGTCGCTGGCCGACAGTTTCTCGGCGGGTCTGGAGGATTCCGCGGAATCGCATGGCGCGGCCGGATCCGGTCGCATCGATCGCTGACCCCAAGTTCGTGACGCAAGGAGAGGGCGTAGACTGAACCCAACAAGATATCCGG
>JAUIAI010000375.1 GCA_030425615.1 Gammaproteobacteria bacterium | reverse complement strand
GCGCCGTGGAGGCGATCGGTCGGTTCGCAGGCGTTCGCCGCCGACTCGAGGTGCGCGGCGAGGCCGGCGGCGTGACCGTGATCGACGATTTCGCCCACCACCCGAGCGCGATCCGCGCCAGCATCGCGGCGCTGCGCGAGAAGCCGGATGCGGGCAGGGTGATCGCGGTCTTCGAACCGCGGTCGAACACCATGCGCGCCGGCGTGCTCAACGACGCGCTCGCCCCGGCACTGGCCGACGCAGACGTGGTGGCCTGCCTGGCCGCGAACCTCGACTGGCGTCCCGACGTGGTGCTCGCCCCCCTGCGCGACTCGGTGGACGTCGTCGTCGCCGATACCGTGTCAGACCTGGTCGAGGCCGTGAGCGGGCGGGCACGCCCCGGTGACCGCATCCTGGTCATGAGCAACGGTGGCTTCGAGGGTGTACACCAGCGCCTGCTTGACGCGCTCGATTCGCGCAGCTGAGGAGGGGGCATGCTCGTCTACCTGCACGGATTCAGGTCCTCGCCACAATCCTTCAAGGCAAGGATGCTCGCCGAGCGCATGGCCCTGGCCGGGCTGCAGGACGAGTTCGTATGCCCGCAGCTGCCGGTCTCGCCGCGCGAGGCGATCGAGCGGGTGCGCGAACTCGTGCCGCTGACGCCGTCGGTGACGCTGGTGGGCAGTTCTCTGGGCGGGTACTACGCCACCTACCTGGCCGAGCGCTTCGGGTGCCGGGCGGTGCTGCTGAACCCGGCGATCGACCCCGCACGCGATCTCGCGTCCTATGTGGGAGAACTGCGCACCTATCACGACGGTCTGCCGATGACCTTCCGGTCGGACTACCTTCAGGAACTGCGTGAGCTGGACCCGGGCACGATCACGCATCCCGATCGCTACCTGCTGATCGCCGCCAAGGGCGACGAGCTCCTGGACTGGCGCCAGATGGTGGCCCGCTACCGGCCGTCGCCCATGCACATTCACGAGGGCGGCGATCATGCGCTGTCCGATTTCGACCTCTACATCGACCACGTCCTCCGGTTCGCCGGTCACGCCCGCGCCGCCCGCTGAGGCGGTCCACGGGCGGCGGTTCCGGCCGCCACGCCGGCCCTGCCGAAGAGGACCCCGGTCCGTATAATTCAGGCCTTATGTCATTCGCGTTGTTCGACGAGAGCGGTTCCCTCAGATCCGGCAGGGTCCTGGCCGACAACGGCACGAGCCTGCAGATCGAGCTCGTCAGCGGCCGTCGTGCCAAGGTCAAGACCGCACAGGTGTACCTGCGGTTCGAGTCGCCCGAGCCGGACACGCTCCTGCCGGCTGCCGAGCGCGTGGCCGAGGACATCGACGTCGACTTCCTCTGGGAGTGCGCGCCGCAGGAGGAGTTCTCCTTCGAGTCGCTCGCCGAAGACTACTTCGGCGGCCCGCCGGACGCCGTCCAGGCCACTGCGCTGCTGACCCGGCTGCAGGGCGCCCCGATCCATTTCCGTCGCAAAGGACGCGGCCTGTTCCGCGCGGCCCCCGAAGACATGGTCAGGGCGGCGCTCGCCGGTCTCGAGAAGCGCCGGGCCCGGGAAGTCCGCATCGAGACGATGGCGCAGACGCTCGTCGAAGGCGGGCTGCCCGACGAGGTCGCGGCCGATGCCGCGACGCTGCTCGTGCGGCCGGACAAGCAAAGCGAGACCTGGAAGGCACTGGAGACCGCCCTGCAGAACACGGGCGGCTCGGCCGAGCGACTGCTGCTCGAACGCGGCGCGTTCGCCACGCCCTACGATCTTCACCTGAGCCGTTTCCTCGCCGAATTCTTCCCCGCCGGGCGCGAGGCGCCACCGGTTTCCGGCTGGCAGGAAGGAGCAGGGTTCGAGGCACGCATCGCCGGGCTGCCCGAGGCCGCGGTCCGGGCGTTTTCGATCGACGACTCGACCACGACCGAGATCGACGACGCCCTCAGCGTGACGCCCCTGGACGATGGCGGCTGGCGTGTGGGCGTGCACATCGCCGCCCCGGCGCTGGTGCCGGCCGAGCAGCTCGACCCGGTCGCCCGTGAGCGCATGTCCACCGTCTACATGCCGGGGGACAAGATCACGATGATCGATCCGGAGCTGGTTTCGGCGTTCTCGCTCGATGCCGGCCGCGACGTCCCGGCGCTCGCCCTGTATGCGGACATCGATGCGCAGGGCGGGGCGATCCGGGCCGTGCACAGCCGGCTCGAGCGCATCCGGGTGGCGGAGAACCTCCGCCACGACCAGCTGGACGACATCGTCACCGAGGCCGCGCTCGAGGATCCGTCCGCGCCTTTGCCGCACGGGGAGGCGCTGCGGGTGCTCTGGCGGCTCACCCTGGCGCTCTGTGCCCAGCGGGAACGGGTCCGTGGCAAGCCCGAGCCCCGCTTTCGCACGGACTTCTCGTTCCGGATCGAAGGGGATCGCGTCGAGATCGAACCCCGGCGGCGCGATGCTCCGCTGTCGCGCATCGTCGCCGAGATGATGATCCTGGCCAACAGCCGCTGGGGCGGACTGCTCGCCGAGCACGGCGTGGCCGGCGTCTATCGTTCCCAGCAGGGCGGCCGGGTGCGCGTGAGCACCCAGGCACTGCCGCACGAGGGGCTGGGCGTTGCCCAGTACATCTGGTCGACTTCACCGCTGCGGCGCTACATCGATCTCATCAATCAGCGCCAGATCCTTGCGATGGTCGAAGGACAGCCCGCGCCGCTGGCCCCCAACAGCGCGGATCTGTTCTCCGTCATTCCGGCCTTCGACGCCCGGCACACGGCATACCAGGACTTCCAGAACCGGATGGAACGATACTGGTGTCTGCGTTGGCTGGAACAGCAGCCGGGACGCCGCTTTGCGGCGCAGGTCGTTCGCGACGACATCGTCCGCCTGACCGACGCGCCGCTGACCGTCCGGGTCTCCGGCATGCCCGAGCTGGGCAGTGGTCACGGGGTCACCATCGACATCCTCGAGCACGACCCGGTCGACCTCACCGCGCAGGCCCGCTTCGTGGCGCTCGGCGACGAGACCGCGGGGGGCGAAGGAGAGGCAGCCGGATGAGCGCAACGGCCGACGAAGTCATCGAAGCGCGTCCTCGCTGGCGGGATCCGCTGAACATCGGGCTGGCGGTGTCGTTGCTGCTGCACGCCGTGCTCATGTCCCTGCATTTCACCCAGCCCGAGGCCTTGCGAATGGCGCCGCTCGATTCGCGCCTCGAGGTGATCCTGCTCAATGCCAAGGGTACTGAGAAGCCGGTGGCGCCGGACGTGGTCGCCCAGGTGGACATGACCGCCGGCGGTGATCAGGACGAAGGCCGGGCGACCTCGCCCCTGCCGGCGGAGAGCCGGATCGAAGACGGCGAGGACCTGGTCCGCAAGCAGAAGAAGGTCGAGGAACTCGAGGCGATGCAGCGTCAGCTCATGACGCTGGCCGGCAGCCCGACCACTTTCGTCGAACGGCGGGAGACCGAGAACGCGCCTCCGCAGACGGGGTCCGACGAGGAGGACATCCAGTTCGTGATCTCCCGGTTGCAGGCTCAGATCGCCAAGAACATCTCCGACTACAACAAACGGCCGCGCCGTCTCACCTACGGGGTCAACGCAGTCGGCGCCACGTACGCGCGTTACGTGAGCGACTGGGTCGCGCGCATCGAGGAGATCGGCACAGAGCGATACCCGAAGGAGGCGCGCGGCAAGATCTACGATTCGCTGATCATCACGGTCGAGATCCTCAAGGACGGGCACGTCGGCGACATCGTCGTCAACCGCAAGTCCGACCACGACGTGCTGAACCGCGCCGTCCGCGAGATCGTTCTGGCCGGTGCGCCCTACGAGCCGTTCACGGCGGAAATGGCGCGCGAGGGCGACATCCTCCAGATCGTGCGGACCTGGACCTTCACCAACCGCACCCTTCAGACCAGCGCGATCAAATGAGCGGTCAGCCCGATCTCTACGCGGTCGCGGGCAACCCGGTCTCACACAGCCTGTCGCCGGTCATCCATGCGGCCTTCGCGACCCAGACGGGTGAGGCAGTGCAGTACGGACGGTTGCGGCTGCCGGACGGCTTCGCACGCGGCGCGCGCGCCTTCTTCGCCGCCGGCGGCAGCGGTCTGAACGTCACAGTGCCGTTCAAGGCGGACGCGGCGCGGCTCGCGGACGATCCGGGAGAGCGGGTACGCCGGGCCGGGGCCGCGAACACGCTCTGGCCCAGGCGCGGGCGGCTGGTCGCCGAGAACACCGACGGCATCGGCCTGACGCGGGATCTGCGCGAGCGGCACGGCATCGAACTCGCCGGCCGGGATCTGCTGCTCATCGGTGCCGGGGGCGCGGCCCGCGGCGTCATCGGCCCCCTATGCGAGGCCGGCGTCGCGCGCATCCTCATCGCCAACCGCACCAGGGCCACGGCCGAGGAGCTCGCGGGCGTCTTCTCGGATCTCGAATGCGCGATCACGGCCTGC
>JAUIAI010000374.1 GCA_030425615.1 Gammaproteobacteria bacterium | reverse complement strand
CATTGGTCAGGTGTGTGCGGGGTTGCAGGGCACGCTGCTGCGGTGTGACCCCTACGGGCGCGCCGAGGGCGACCGGGCCGACCCGGGCCGCGGCGTCCAGCAGGGATCGCCAGAGCCCGGGCGGGGTGCGCGAAGGCGGCACGATCCAGGCGGTCTCGGGCAGGACGACGAGATCGACGGGCTCACCGTCGATCGCCGCGATGTATTCCTGCATCGCGCGGGTGGCCCGCTGCGGATCGAACTTCATGGCCTGCGGCACGTTTCCCTGCAGCATGCGTACCCGCAGTGGCGCGGTGGCCGGGTTCGACCATTCCGCCTGGCTTCCCAGAGACCCCGCGATCAGCAGTCCGACCACCGTGGCCAGCGCCAGCGCGCGGGCGCGCACCGTCACCGCGCGGATCGCGGTCACGATCAGCGCGGCCGTCGCGACCGCCGCCAGCGTGACGCCGGTCACGCCGAGCACCGGCGCCAGGCCGGCGAGCAGCGAGTCGACATGGGCATACCCGGCGGCCAGCCAGGGAAACCCCGTGAACAGTACGCCGCGCAGCCATTCGCCGAGTGTCCAGGCGCCGGCCAGCGTGAGGACGCCGGCGACGGCGCCGCCCCGCAGATTCGCGCGGCAGGCGAGCGCGAACGCCAGCGCGCCGAATGCGGCCAGATACAGGGACAGAAGCAGCACGGCCGCGGCGGCCAGGGGGGCCGCCAGGCCGCCGATGTAGTGCATGCTGATGTAGAGCCATCCGATCCCGGAGACGAAGTGGCCCGTTCCGAAGGCGAGACCGATGGCGGCCGCCCGGGCAGGGCGGGTCAGCGGCTGGACGCGGCCGACGCCGGCGACGAAGCCCCATGCCAGCGCGAACAGCAGGACCTGCAGCGTGCCGCTGTGCGAGGGCGAGAAGGTGAGCCCGTGAGCGAGCCCGACGAGCGTCGCGCCCGCGAGGCGCCAGCGCATCCGCGGCGCCGGCGCGTCAGTGCCCGTCACGGTCCGGCGAGTCTCCGACGCGCTCGATGAGCAGCATCTGCACCTGACGGGGATCGGCGCGCAGCACCTCGAACCGCAGGCCCTGGTCCACCACCTGCTCGCCGCGGCGCGGCACGCGCCCGAACTTGTCCGTGATGTAGCCGCCGATGGTGTCGAATTCGTCGTCTTCGATCGCGGTTCCGAAGGCTTCGTTGAACTGCTCGATATCAGTGATCGCCTGGACCCGGAAGCGGTCTTCGCCGCCGCTCTCCTCGATCGCGACGATGTGGTCGCTTTCCTCGTCGAAATCGAACTCGTCCTCGATGTCGCCGACGATCTGCTCGAGCACGTCCTCGATGGTGACCAGCCCCGACACGCCTCCGTATTCGTCGACCACCACCGCCAGATGGTTGCGGTTCAGCCGGAACTCCTTCAGGAGCGCGTCGAGCCGCTTGCTTTCGGGAACGAATACCGCCGGGCGGAGCAGGTCACGCACGTCGAGGTCCTCGCCCTGATAGAGGCGCAGCAGCTCCTTCGCGTGCAGGATGCCCAGGACGTTGTCGCGATCGCCTTCGATCACCGGAAACCGGGAGTGCGCGGTGGCGATGACATGGGGCAGGAACCGTGCCAGTGGCTCGTCGATGTCGATGACGTCCATCTGGGAGCGCGGCACCATGATGTCGCGCACGGCGAGCTGCGAGACCTGCATGACGCCCTCGATCATGGAGAGCGCGTCCGCGTCGATCAGGGCGCGATCCTGGGCCTTTCGCAGGATCTCGAGCAGTTGTCCCCGGTCTTCGGGCTCGGCCATGAACATGGCGCTCAAGCGCTCGAGCAGGGGCTTGCGGGTCTGTTGGCCTTCGGGAGGCTCTGACATTGAGGGCGAATCGGGCCGGAACGGGTCTGAGGATAACGCAAAGCGGGGTCAACCATCCACCCGGCCGGCAGCCCGGCGGCGGCGGCGGGCTCAGTACGGGTCGGGAACCCCGAAGCGGGCGAGTACGTCGCGTTCGATCGACTCCATGCGCGCGGCGTCCGCTCGTCCCTCGTGAGTGTGACCGATGGCATGCAGCGCGCCGTGTACGACCATGTGGGAGAGATGGTCGGCATAAGTCTTGCCCTGGGCCCTTGCCTGCTCGCGCACGACCGGCGGGCAGATCACGACATCCGCGCTGGCGATGTCCGGGTACGGGAACGTAAGCACGTTCGGCACGTAGTCCGCGCCGCGGAACTCCCGGTTCAGCCGGTGGGCCTCGGCCCGCCCCACGAACCGCAGGGCGATCGTGTGCCCGCGGCCGGCCGCCTCGCGAGTCAGCCGGATGATCCTGCGTTCGTCCAGCGGCGCCACCGAAACCCCGCCGGCGAACTGGATCGAGACCTGTGTGGGCGGCCCGAGTCCGGCCCGGCGGGCCGCGCCGGTTCGGCGGCGGCTCACCGGAGGCGGACCCCCGCGTCCATCAGTGCTTCCCACGGCGGGCGGGTGGCGCTCCGGCGCGGCGGGGTGCCCTGGCACCCCGCGCGCTCTCGTCCGACGCGGTATCCGCTGCTTCGGCGCCCGGGCGAGCCCGTGCGGACGCGCCCGGGGCGGGCCGCGCCTGGCCGGAGGCCTCCTCGCGAAGTCGTTCCTCGCGCCTCGCGTATGCCTCGACGATGCGCGCCACGAGCGGATGACGGACGACGTCGGCGGCCGTGAACTCGCTCACCGCGATGCCGTCGACACCACCGAGCAGTTCGACGGCCTGCACGAGACCCGAAGGCTGCCCGCGCGGCAGATCGATCTGCGAAAGGTCTCCGGTGATCACCATGCGCGATCCGAAGCCCATGCGTGTGAGGAACATCTTCATCTGCTCGGGCGTGGTGTTCTGCGCCTCGTCGAGGATGATGAACGCATGGTTGAGCGTGCGCCCGCGCATGTAGGCGAGTGGCGCGATCTCGATCTCCTGGCGCTCGAACGCGCGCGTGGTGCGTTCGGTACCCAGGAGGTCGTAGAGCGCGTCATAGAGCGGGCGCAGATAAGGGTCCACCTTCTGGGCCAGATCCCCGGGCAGGAAGCCGAGGCGCTCGCCGGCCTCCACCGCGGGCCGCGTCAGGACGATGCGCTTGACGGCATCCCGTTCCAGCGCATCGACCGCGCAGGCCACGGCGAGATAGGTCTTGCCCGTGCCGGCGGGGCCGACGCCGAAGCAGATGTCGTGGCCGAGGATGTTGCGCAGGTAGCCGCGCTGGCGGGGCGTGCGGCCCTGGAGATCGGAGCGCCGGGTGCGAAGGACCGGCAGGTCCGTGTCGCGGGAGCCGGGTTCGCTGCTGCGGCTGTCGATCAGCGCGAGCTGGAGATCCTCTGCCCGAAGCGTGTCGTCGGCGTTCGCGTACGACCGCTCCAGGAGCGTGTGCGTACGGGCCACATCGGCAGTGTCACCCTCGATCACGAAGTCGGTGCCGCGGCGCTGGATGCGCACGCGCAGAGTGCGTTCGATCAGTCGAAGGTTCTCATCCAGCACGCCGCAGAGATTGGCCAGGCGGCGGTTGTCCAGAGGCTGGGGCGAGAAGACGATGGTGTTCTTCGGATTCGAGCTCAATCGCACAAGGGGCCTGGGGCCCGAATCGGCGCGCGTCAGGGGCGACGGAACACGCTTACGCCGTCGATTGTAGTCGAGCCGCTGTCGCTGCGAATCGTGTATCCCAGGCCGAGGCCCTCGCCCTCGGGGCCCAGCAGGCCGCCGCGGACCTCGACGCGGCAGGCGCCGCCGCCGCAGAGCCAGGGCAGCGATGCGCCGCCGGTGCTCTCCAGTGTGCCCGAGAAGCCGTGGTGTTCGTTGAGTGTGAGCTGACTGTCGCCGGGGGAAGTCGTGCCGCCGCGGGTCTCGAATTCGAATCGGGAATCGGCGATGTCCACGCGCCCGGTCAGCCCGACCCTTGCCGCGCCACCGCCGAACCGGACGACCGCCGCGCCGTCGAAGGTGCCGGGGGCGTAACCGAGCGGTGTCATGGTCGGCGCCGTCGCCGCGGTCAGCGAGTAGCTGAACGTGCCGCTGCTCGGCGGCGTCACGGTGGGCACCCCCACGAGATAGTGGACACCGTGGTTCGCGGCGACCGTCAGCGTGGCGGAGGCATGGCCCGCTTCGAGCAGCGACAGCGTGCCGGCCGCCCAGCGGCCCCAGGCGGCGATCTCGTCACGGCCCGATTCCCGGGCGAACGCGTCCAGCCGTTGCAGACAGCGGCCCGTCGCGCAGTCACCCACGCCTCGCAGCGCGCCGTCGTCGTCGAAGCGCAGGGCCGGCAGGTCATGGCCCCAGCCGGTCGTCACCAGACCTGAAGTGGGGTCGGGGCGCAGCTGGCCAACCGCTGGCGCACCGGCCTCGATGGCGCTCCAGGGGCTGCCAACGGAGCCGCCCGGGTCACCCGGGTCACCCGAGCCGCCGGAACCGTCAGAGCCGCCGGACCCTTCGGAATCGCCCGAACCTCCGGAACCG
>JAUIAI010000373.1 GCA_030425615.1 Gammaproteobacteria bacterium | reverse complement strand
GGGCGGGAGCAGGCGCAGCGGCACGAACGTGATCGCCACGTCCGCTTCGCCGTCGAGGCAGGCACGATCGAACACCGGAGTGACCCGGACGTCGGCCACACGGGGCCACGCCCATCGGCAGCCGTACACGAGCGGCGCGATCAGACCGAACGTCTGACCCGTCAGCGCCGGATCGTCCAGCCCGAACCGGCAATGCACCCTTAGCCGTCCGACGGAAACCGGCCCCAGCAATCCGCGCAGCAGGCTGGGCGCTGCCCTGAGCATCCGACTCGCCCGGTCGCGTCTGGGGCGGCGCTGCTTCCGGTTTCGTTCCTTCCTCGTGGATCGTGAGCGCGATCGCTGGCCGCGCCGTTCGGTATCGACGACCGGCAATGAAGGCGTCAGTCCGCCGAACAAGACCAGCCACAGCCGCAGACGCCGCCGGGGTTCGGTCTCGGCGATCAGCGCGAGCCGAACCGGTAGCGCGATCACCGCTGCCAGAAGCACCAGGACGCCGAGAGCGGACCAGAAGAGGACCGCCGCCGGGGTCATCTTTCGCCGGCAGTCTTCTCCGCGCCGTCCTGTCTGCTGCGGACGACCTTCGTCGCCGCATCACCGATGACCTCGGCCAGATTCGAGACCGCGCCCTTGACCGCTTCGACCCGCGCCCCGGCGTCGTCGATGATGATCGCGCCCAACGGCTTGATACCGCCGCCCGCGCCGGTTCCTCCGCCCGTGCCGGACTTGCCGCCTTCGCTGCCGGTGCCACCACCCGCCCCGAAACCGAAGCCGTAGCTGACGATCGGAATGACCGTTGCGCCATTCTTCTCGATCGGATCACCGAGCACGTTCTTTGCGCTCAGCAGCCGTTCGAGTTCCTCGACGGTGCTCTTCAGCAGTCGCTCGACATCTTCCATGGCGAACCTCCAGACGTTGCAGATGGGACAGGCTGCAACGAGGGTAGGTCACGCATGCGTTCGCGTGTTGACGTCGGTCATGATTGCGGACGCCGGCCGGTCCTACGACACCGATGCGAGGAACGCGGCGGCCTGTTGGTCGTCGAAGACCGGGATCAGCTCGATGTCCGCGAGATCCGTCCAGCGGTCCAGGTTCTTCGCCAGGCTCATCGTCTCGTCCGCCTCGATGAGCGAGAAGACCCGGCCCCGGGTGATATCGAACCAGCGGCCCTGCCGGGTCACGCCCTCGACCGGCGGCAACTCGCCGATCTCCTTGAAGCGCGCGCGGGCGGCCGTGAGTCTTTCGGTGGGAATGGTCTGGATGAGCATGAAGAGCATGACGCCTCCTGGTTCCGGGATTGGACGGCTGCCTCGGGGGTGAGTTGCATTCGGACTCGGCAGAACGTAAGAAGGGTGAAGTGCGGCGGCAACCTCACAAGTGGGGATGCGCCAAAGACCGGCGGGTGCTAGACCTGCCTCAGACGGCAGGCTCTTCCTGTCGCTGCACCTCGACCGAGAGCAAGCCGTGCCAGGGCATCGAGTAGTACACGGTGACGTGGCGGCCCAGGATCCCCGAGTTCTGCAGGCGAATACGATGATCGGCGCGTTCCAGCGCGAATTGCTGGTCGCCCACGCGCAGGGTCCAGTGCAGGAGCTTCTCTCTGCGCTCCGCCACGATCCGGAGCGGGCCACTGACACTGTGCATGCGGCCGGTCACGAGCGTCAGGCGCATGCGGCCCCGGTAGAAGCGCACGTACGCCCAGACGACGGCGCCGATAATCGCCGTGAAGCCGGCGTAGGCGAACAGGGCTCTGCTCCCCATCTGGCCGCTGCGGATCATGTCCGCCGAAAACCCGAGGAAGCCCACGCCGAGGATGACCGCAAATGCACCCCAGGCGAAGCGACTGTTCCTCTCGTGGGTCTGCAGAATCCGCCACTTCTGCGCGTCCGACATCCTGCCCGCGCGGTTCTCGTGCAAGTCTTCGGTCGAGAAACCGAAAACCTCGCAGAGCATGGATCGAAGTGACTCGTCAGGATCGTGCAACATGCTGCGAGGGTAGCCCGATCACTGCCGCGACTCGTGAGAGCAGGTCTTGCACCGGTGCGTTGTACGGCCTGTACTCAGCCTGAGGCCATCTCGAAAACGAGACAGGTGGTCGTCCCGTGTGCGTAGAGCCTGCCGTCCGGGCCCACGATACGGGCCTCGGCGGTGGCCAGCTGCCGTCCGCAATGGACGGCCTTGCCGATGGCGCGAAGCGGCCCCGTTCGGGGCGTGGCGCCGCGTACGATGTTCACGCTGAGTTCGGCCGTGGTGTACGCGCGTCCGACGGGCATCAGCGTGTGTACGGCACAACCCAATGCCGAATCCAGCAAGGTGGCGTACCAGCCCCCGTGAACCCCACCCATCGGATTGAGATGCGTGACCTGCGGCGTGCCCTGGAACACGGCGGTTCCGGCATCCACCGACACGAGTCCGAAATCCAGCGTTTCCGCGATGTGTGGGTAGGGCAATTCACCTCTGAGTACCGCCTCGAGAACCTCCAATCCGGTCTTGCCGGCTGCCTGTTCGGGCGTGACGAAGCCGGGACCCTGTTGCCCGTGACGCATCCGTTCGCGCACCGCCTCGAACTCACGTGTCCACTCCCGCCGGGTTTCGTCATCACTGTTCATCCGCATCGCCTCGATTTGTAGATACAAGAATTGTATATACAATGAAAAAATCGAGTGCAGGAGGGGCAGTCATGAAACAGGAGTCTTCGCAGCGGCCCCGCGGCTGCACCAGCTTCAAGCTGCGTCAGTTGACGCGCAGGGTTTCGCACCACTACGACGCCGAACTGGCGAAGGCGGGTCTCAAGACCACCCAGTTCTCACTGCTGTCGCATGTGCTGAAACTCGGCCCGATCGCGCCCGGCGTCCTGGCCAGGGAGATGACCATGGATCCCTCCACGCTCACCCGCAACCTCAAGCCGCTGATTTCGGCCGGCTGGGTCCGGATTCTTCCGGGAGAGGATGGCCGAACGCGCAGCGTCGGGATCACCGAAGCCGGACGCCGGAAGCACGAGCAGGCCAGCGTCCGTTGGCGCGTCGCCCAGAACGGCATCAACGACCTGATCGGTGTCGGAAGGGTCGCATCGCTGCACGCGATGCTCGACGAATCGCTCGCGCTGCTGGATTCCGTGGACGAGCCCCGTGATGTCTGAGGCCCGGCCCGCCGTCTCGCAAGACCGATCGGCCCTGCTCTTCCTGGCCGTGCTGATCGCGGGCGCCGGAACCTTTGCCCTCACGATGGGTACCCGGCAGACCATGGGCCTCTTCCTGGGTCCGTTGAACACGGCGAGCGGAATCGGTCTGGCGAACATCAGTCTGGCCTTCGCCTTCGGGCAGCTCTGGTGGGGGATCACCCAGCCGTTCGCCGGCGCGCTGGCAGACCGGGTGGGCGCGGGCAGGGTGCTGGCCATCGGGGTCTCGCTGGTGGCGCTCGGAACCGTGCTCACGCCGTGGATGTCGAGCACCCTGGGGTTGGTCTTCGCCATCGGCGTGCTCGCTGCCGGCGGCGCCGGCATGGCCGGCCCGGCCGTGCTGATGGCCGCCACGATGCGCCGGATGCCGGTCGAGCGGCGCGGGTTGGCCTCGGGCATCGTCAATGCGGGTGGCTCGTTCGGGCAATTCGTCATGGCCCCGGTTGCCGGCGCGCTGATCATCGGCCTCGGATGGTCGGCGGCGATGCAGGTTCTGGGTCTGCTCGTGCTGCTGGCGCTGCCCGCGGCGTGGATCCTGCGTGGCGCGCCCTCGTCGACTTCCGCCGGCGGTGGCGTGGCGCTCCCGGTGCGCCAAGCTCTGGCCCTCGCGCTACGCGAGCCGAGCTATCTGATGCTGTCGGCTGGCTTCTTCGTATGCGGCTTCCACGTCGCCTTCCTGGCGACCCATTTGCCGGGGGTCATCGAATCCTGCGGACTGCCGGTGCAGTTCGGCGCATGGTCACTGGCGATGCTGGGCCTGTTCAACATCGTCGGCAGTGTCGCGATGGGATGGGCCATCGGTCGTTGGCGCATGAAATCGCTCTTGTCGATCGTCTACGCCACGCGTGCCCTTGCGGTGCTGGTCTTTCTCATGGCGCCGAAGACGGGAGCGGTCATGCTGATCTTCGCGGCCGTGATGGGCCTGACGTTTTTGTCCACGATACCGCCCACCGCCGGCCTCGTGGCCAAATTCTTCGGCACGGGCAACATGGCCATGCTGTTCGGGGGCGTGATGCTCACGCACCACAACTTCACCAGCAACGCCGTCGACACCACCAAGAGCCTGCCGCTCAACGAAAACGACCGGCACCTCTCGTTCCTGCCGCTCTGTCACGCCTTCGAGCGGACCGCCGGCTGGTACCTGATGATGACCGTCGGCGCCGAGATCTGGTACGTGCCGTCGGTGGACGTGGTGGTCGATCGGCTGTCCGAGATCCGCCCGACGATCTTCATCAGCGTGCCGCGGCTCTACGAGAAGG
>JAUIAI010000372.1 GCA_030425615.1 Gammaproteobacteria bacterium | reverse complement strand
GAAGAAGGCCAAGGAGCTCTGGTACTGCAACCCCAAGCTTTCTGCGGCCGAGGCGCTGGAGATCGGCATGATCAACCGGGTGGTACCGGACGACCAGCTGGCTGAGAAGACCCGTGAGTTCGCGCTGGAAGTGGCCGACCGCGGCGCGTTCGCGCTGGCGTCCATCAAGGGCGCGTTCGGTGCGCGGCACGGCGGCGTGGGCGGGCTGGCCCGGGTGGCGCACGATCTGCTCCTGCGCCAGTACCTGACCAGCGACGAGTCCAAGGAGCTGAGTGCGTCGTTCCGGGAGAAGCGCAAGCCGGATGCGAGCACCTTCGGGCAGTGAGCGCCGCATGCGACCGTACCTGACCCTGCATCATCCGGCGCGGGCGCGCCGCTATTGATCCACCAGTGGGTTCCGGGTGACCTGGCGGGGAAACCGATGAAAGTCCCGGTCGGCGCTCCACAACTCGCGAACCCCATGCTGCACGCAGAGCGCGGCGATGCGCGCGTCATGAACCCGCGGGCCAACGATCTTTGCCGCGACCAGCATTTCGCGCAATGCGGGCCAATGGCCGCCTGATTCGGACAGCAACACCATCGTTGGCGATTCGAGCCATGCCTCGATCTGCGCGACCGCACGGCTCATCGGAGTCGGCGGCGCATAGATCTTTGGATGCGTGACGATCGCAAAGAACTCATATAGGCAGGGCCAGGGAATCGCCCAGGCGGCGGCACCCTCGGCCAGTTCGGACAGGCAGCGAACCGCCTGTTGATGCCACAGCGAATCCTCGCGATGCGCGTACACGAGGATATTCGTGTCGAGCGCAATCATCGCGAGCGGTCGCCGTAAGCCAGTTCACGCAACTCGTCCCAATCCATGGATCGGGCGCCGGCTTGCAGGCCCTTGCCGGCGAAACTGGCCTTACGCAGTTGGAACTTGGGCCGGTCAACGGACTGTTGTTCGAGCACCTGCCGTAATCCCATTTCTACCAGAGCGCGCAGGGTCGTGCCGCGCTCTCTGGCGGCTTGGCGTGCTGCCTCGAACAACGGGTCAGAAATATCTATGGTTGTCTTCATATGGGTGCCCATATTATAGATGTCGCCTGTTCCGCGCAAGCAACTTCAGACGGCATTCGCCGTTCCGGCGGACACGGCCGCGCTCGACGATACACTCATGATTTCAACCTTCGCGCCAGTTGCAGGCGACGCGGTTTTCGCCCCTCGTGCATAGCGCGGCACATGGGGCAACGTGCGGCGCAAACGGTGGACCATGTGAGCCCGGTGGTACCGGCGCGCCAGGAGAGGAAGATCTTGAGTCACGAATCGTGTGTGCGGGGTCGGTTCGGAAACACGCCTATTGAGTTATTTCCGGAAGCACCTGCCGGAATCGTTCCGGGGAAAACGCAAGCAGGATGCGGATACTTTTGGTCAGTGAGCGCCGTATGCGACCGCATCTGACCCTGCATCACCCGGCGCGGGCGCGCCGCTACTATGCCGACGGTCACTGGGCCGACGACACGTTCTACTCGCTGCTGGCCGGCAATGCGCGTGAACGTGGCGATGCGCCCGCGCTGCGCGACGGCCGCCGTGGCCTGAGCTGGGCGCAACTGCTGGCCGAGGTGGACACACTGGCGGCGGATCTGCACGCCCGTGGCCTGGGCGGCGGCGACCGGGTGTCGCTCTGGCTGTCGAACCGGCTCGAAGGGGTGGTGGCGTTCCTGGCCTGCGCGCGGCAGGGCATCGGCTGCAATCCGTCGCTGCACCGCACGTTCACCTGCGGCGAGATCGGCGAGCTGCTTCAGCGGCTGCAGGCGAGGGCGCTGATCACCGAGCCGGGGTGGGGCGCGGATCGCGACCGGGTGTCGCTGGAACGTGTGCTTGCGACCTTGCCTGGCGGCGTGGCGGCCGAAACGACCGGCGGGCTCATCCTGCTCGATGCGAACGCGCTGGCCGGCACCGGTGCTACGACCTCGCCGGCTGGCTTGCCCCCGGCCTGCGACGACCCGGACGTGGTCGCCTACCTGGCGTTCACCTCCGGCACCACCGGCATGCCCAAGTGCGTGATGCATTCGGCGAACACGCTGATGGCCAACGCGCGCGACCTGGCGCGTGACTGGGGGCTGACCCATGAGGCGCGGCTGCTGTCGCTTAGCCCGTTGTCGCACCACATCGCCTGGGTGGGGGTGGCGCAGTGGCTGATCACCGGCTGCGAGTTCATCACGGACGACCCGCCCAGGGGCACGAGTCGGCTGGACTGGCTGCTCCAGGTGGGTGCGACCTACGTGATGGGGGTCCCCACCCACGCGGTGGACATCCTGGCCGAGCAGCGCAAACGCGGGCTGGATCGGCTGGGTGACGTGCGCGTGTTCTACATGGCCGGCTCGCCGATTCCGCCGGTGGTGGCCGAGGCGTTCTCGGCCCAGGGCATCAAGCCGCAGAACGTGTACGGCATGACCGAGAACTCTTCGCACCAGTACACCCACCCGGACGATCCGATGCGGGTAGCCACGAGCACCTGCGGGCGGGGCGGTCCGGCGTACACGGTGAAGGTGTTCGACGTGGACAACCCGGATGTGGAAGCGCCCCTGGGTCAGACCGGGCAGATCGGCGGGCACGGCGCGGCGCTGATGCTGGGCTATTTCGACGACCAGGCAGCCACGGCCGGCAGCTTCAACCGGGACGGCTGGTTCCTGTCGGGCGACCTCGGTTCGCTGGATGCCGACGGCAACCTGACCATCGAGGGCCGCAGCAAGGATCTGATCATCCGCGGCGGGCACAACATCCACCCGTCGCGCATCGAGGCGCTGGCCTTGCGTCACGGCAGCATTGCCAAGGCGGCGGCGTTCGGCGTGTTCGACGAGCGCCTGGGCGAGAAGGTGTGTCTGGCGATCATCGGTGAGCTTTCGGCGGCCGAGGTGCTCGCGCATCTGGATCGCGAGGGGCTGTCACGTTACGACATGCCCGAGTATTTTCTGGCCGTAGAGGAATTTCCGCTGACGGCCAGCGGCAAGATTCTGAAGCGCGAGCTGGTGGCGCGGGTAAAGGCCGGGGCACTGTCGCCCGAGCCGGTGCGCTGGGAAGGCGGCGCCTGATTGGAGAACATTTGATGGTGGTGGAACTGAGCCGGCGCGACGATGCGGCCGTGCTGACCCTGAACCGGCCCGAGGCGCTCAATGCGCTGTCGTTCGCCATCCTGCGCGAGCTGGACGAGGCCCTGGCCTCGCTGGCCGACAGCGATGCGCGGGTGCTGCTGGTGACCGGTGCGGGTGAGAAGGCGTTCTGTGCGGGCGCGGACATCAAGGAGTTGCGCAACCGTGATCTGGTGGCCCAGAAGCGCGGCGCGGAACTCGGGCAGCGGGTGTTCGCGCGGCTGGACGATCTGCCGATGCCGTCGGTTGCACTGATCAACGGTTTCGCGTTCGGCGGCGGGCTGGAACTGGCGCTGGCCTGCACGTTCCGGCTGGCCGGTGCGCGCGCCAAGATGGGCCTGCCCGAGATCAAGCTCGGGCTGATTCCGGGCTACGGCGGCACGCAGCGGCTGCCGCGCGTCATCGGCGAGGCGCGTGCCCTGGAAATGATCATGACCGGGCGCGCGGTGGATGCCGACGAGGCCGAGCGCATCGGCCTGGTCAACGGCCGCTACGAGGGCGACGCCGTCGAGGCCGGGCTGGCCTATGCGTCGCGCTTCACCGCCTACAGCCTGCCGGTGCTGGGCTTCGCGCGCTCGGCCGTGCGCCGGGCGGGGGACACGCCGCTGCACGAGGGGCTGAAGATCGAGGCCGACCTTTCCACCCTGGCGTACCGCACGAAGGACGCCGAAGAGGGCATGGCCGCGTTCGAGGAGAAGCGGGCGGCGAGGTTCACCGATGGTTGAGAGCAAGAAGACGCAGGGACAGATCATCGTCTCCGGCGCGAGCCGCGGCATCGGCGCCGCCATCGCGGCCGAGTTGGCGGGTGCCGGCTACACGGTGGTAGGGTTGTCACGCTCGGGGGACAACCCGCACGGGCAGGGCATCGCCTGCGACGTCTGCGACGACGCGGCGGTGCGCGACGCGTTCGCGCAGGTGGCCGCGCAGGGGCCCATCGTGGGCCTGGTGAACAACGCCGGCCTGCACCTGGGGTCGCCCAGCCACGCGCTGACCACCGACGAGTACGAGACCGTGATGCGCATCAACGCCACGGCGCTGATGGTGGGCTGCCGCGAGATCCATCCGTACCTGAAGGAGCACGGCGGCACCATCGTGAACATGGGCTCGTTCTTCGACAAACTGGGGGTGCCGGGTAACCTGGCCTATTGCGCGTCCAAGGCGGCGGTGGGCGCTATCACGCGCTGTCTGGCCGTGGAGTGGGCGAGCCATAACATCCGCGTGCTGAACGTGGCGCCCGGCTACATCGAGACCGACCTGAACCGCGACTTTCTCGCCCGCCCCAATGTCCAGAGCTGGCTGAAGA
>JAUIAI010000371.1 GCA_030425615.1 Gammaproteobacteria bacterium | reverse complement strand
CTCGACGTCGAAGCGGCGTGAGGCCTGGAACAGCCGCATCAGCACCAGGCCGAGCGAGATCTCCTTGAGCGGGCGGTCGAAGAAGGGTTCGCAGCAGGAGCGCACCGCCGCCTCGAGCTGCTCCACCCGGGTGCGGGCGGGCACCCAGCCGGATTCGATGTGCAGCTCCGCCACGCGACGGTAGTCGCGCTGGAAGAAGGCGAGAAAGTTCTGCGCCAGGTAGTTCTTGTCGAAGTCCGAGAGTGCTCCCACGATGCCGAAGTCGAGCGCGACGTAGCGGTTGTGATTCTCTTCGTCGATGCCCACGAGAATGTTGCCCGGGTGCATGTCCGCGTGGAAGAAGCCGTCGCGAAAGACCTGCCGGAAGAAGATCTCCACGCCGTCGCGCGAGAGTCGCTTGAGATCCATGCCGGCGTCGCGCAGGGCCTGCGTGCGGCCGATGGGAATGCCCCGCATGCGCTGCATGACGAGCACGTTCTCGGCACAGTAGTCCCAGTACATCTCGGGGATCGAGAGCAGGTCGCTGTCGGCGAAGTTGCGCCGCAGCTGGTTCGCGTTGGCCGCCTCGCGCAGCAGGTCGAGCTCGTCGTGCAGGTAAGTGTCGAATTCGTCGATCACGTCGAGCGGGCGCAGCCGCCGGACGTCGTTCGAGATGCGCAGCGCCAGCCGGCCGAGCACGCGCAGCAATGCCAGATCGCGCTCGATGATGTCGCTCATGCCCGGTCGCAGCACCTTGACGGCGACCTCGGTGCCGTCGTGGAGTACCGCGAAATGCACCTGGGCGATGGAGGCCGACGCGATCGGCTCGCGTTCGAACCTGGCGAAGACCTCGTCCAGCGGCCGGCGCAGGCCGCGTTCGATCTCGGCGATGGCCTGTTCGTCGGAGAACGGCGGTACGTGGTCCTGGAGCAGCGCCAGTTCCTCGGCCACGTCCGGTGGCAGCAGGTCACGGCGGGTGGAGAGCACCTGACCGAACTTGACGAATATGGGACCCAGTTGCTCGAGTGTCAGGCGAAGGCGCGCGCCACGTGGCGCGCGCAGCCGGCGCCCGAGGCGCAGCAGGCGGGCGAAGCGTATCAGCCAGGGGGAACCGGTATTGGCCGCGGCGCCGCTGGCGACGATCTCGTCCAGACCGTGGCGCCAGGCCGTGTACAGGATGCGCAGCAGCCGCGGAAGCTTCATGAGTAGGTTCCCCGGCGCCGTGCCGGGGCGGGAAACCGGCTCATGCGCGGCGCCGCAGATCGTGCACGCGGATCACGGGGGCTTCGGCCGTGTCGGGTGCGGGCCCGGGCGACGGCGCGAACGCCCCGGTGGCGAGATCGGGATCCGGGTCGAAGGCCAGGTCGCCGCCGGCCAGTGTGGCGGGATCCGTTCCCCTGGCGAGCGCGGTGAAGGCGAACAGATCCCGATCGAGCAGATGCGACGGCGTGACCCGGCCCATGGCCGCGAAGATGCTGTCCAGCCGGCCCGGGAAGCGCTTCTCCCATTCACGCATCAGCTGCTTCACCTCGCGGCGCTTGAGGTTCTCCTGCGAGCCGCAGAGATTGCACGGAATGATCGGGAACGCGCGCCAGTCGGCATAGGCGACGAGGTCGCGCTCCTGCACGTAGGCGAGCGGCCGGATCACCATGTGGCGGCCGTCGTCCGAAAGCAGCCGCGGCGGCATGGTCTTGAGCTTGCCGCCGTAGAACAGGTTCAGGAAGAAGGTCTCCAGGATGTCGTCGCGATGGTGGCCGAGCGCGATGCGCGTGGCGCCGAGTTCGTCCGCCAGCCGGTAGAGGATGCCCCGCCGCAGGCGCGAGCACAGAGAGCACATCGTCCTGCCGGGTTCGATCACGCGGGTGACGATGCTGTAGGTGTCCTGCGTCTCGATGTGGAACGGCACGCCGAGGTCGCGCAGGTACGCCGGCAGGATCTCGGCCGGGAAGCCGGGCTGCTTCTGATCCAGGTTGACCGCCACCAGTTCGAACGGCACCGGCGCCCGCTGACGCAGCGTGAGCAGCAGGTCGAGCAGCGCGTAGCTGTCCTTGCCGCCCGAGAGGCAGACCATGATCCGCTCTCCCGCGCCGATCATTTCGTAGTCGGCGATCGCCTGACCGGTGAGACGCAGCAGCCGCTTGTGCAGCTTGTTGCGTTCGCGGTCGCGCCGGCGGGTGTCCTGCAGGGCGGGGGGTTCGTGCGGCGCGTTCATGAGTCGTTTCCGTCGTCCGCGCCGCCCGGCGCCAGGAAGCTGACGTCGCGCGCCATGCCCATCAGGTGCTGGCCTCCGTCCACCGCGAGGTTCACGCCGGTGATGGCGCGTTGCGAGAGCAGGAAGACCACGGCGGCGACCACGTCGGCGGGGGTGCTCGAGCGCTCGAGCAGCGCGGTTTCCCGATGGGCCCGCTCGAAAGTGCTTTCGGTCTGCAGCGGGCTCGGCAGCGTCAGCCCGGGCGACACGCCCACGACCCGCAGACGCGGCGCGTACGCCATGGCCATCATCTGCGTGGCCGACCAGAGCGCGTGCTTGGCGAGGGTGTAGGAGAAGAAGTCGGGGTTGAGGCGCTCCAGTTTCTGGTCGAGCAGATTGACCACCACGCCCCGGCCGCGCTCGCCGAGGTGCTCGTAGAGGCAGCGCGCGAGCAAAACCGGGGCAACGAGATTGGGCCTCCAGTGCGCTTCGAGCGTGTCGGCGGAGACCGTCTCGGGCCGGTCCTCGACGAAGCGGCTGGCATTGTTGACGACGGCGGTCAGCGGGATCTCGGCGGCAGCCTGCGCGAACAGGGCGCGCACCTGCGCGTCATCGGAGAGATCGGCCTGGACGGCCACCGCGCGGCGGTCCAGCTCCCGGATCCGCGCGACGGTGTCACGAGCCTCCTGTGCCGAGCCGCGGTAGTGCACTGCGACGTCCCAGCCCGCGCGTGCCGCGCCCAGTGCGATCTCGCGTCCGAGGCGCACGGCCGAGCCGGTGACGAGCACGCCACGTGCGCCGGCAGACTGGGCAGGGGATTCGACAGGGGGATTCATCCGCCGATTCTACAATTGCACCATGGACTCCCTGCCCGTTCCCGACGCCGATGCCCTGCAGGTCAGCGACGCCCTGCAGGCTCGCATCCGCTCTCTCGTGCAGACGGCCGGCGGATGGATCGGCTTCGACCACTTCATGCAGGCCGCGCTCTACGAACCGGCGCTGGGGTACTACGTCGCCGGTGCCCGGCGCTTCGGCAGTGGCGGGGATTTCGTCACGGCGCCGGAGCTGACGCCGCTGTTCGGCCACTGCCTGGCCTCGGCGAGCCTCGACTGGCTGGCCCAGCTGGCGCCGGTCGTCACCGAGTTCGGGGCCGGAACGGGACAGCTCGCGGCGCAGATGCTCAATGCCCTGGAACGGCTGGGGTCTCCGCCCGAGCAGTACCGGATCATCGAAGTCTCGCCCGCGCTGCGCGAGCAGCAACGGCATACGCTCGAGCTCATGTGTCCGGGCATGGTGCGACGGGTGCAGTGGCTGGACGCGCTGCCGCCCCGGCTGGACGGACTGATCCTGGCCAACGAGGTCCTGGACGCCATGCCGGTGCGCCTGTTCGAGATCCACGACGGTGCGATCCACGAGCGCGGACTGATGCGCGGCGAGGACAACGCGCCGCTGGTCTGGCAGACGCGGCTGGCGGACGCGGCGTTCTCGGCCCGCGTGCGCCGTGCGCTGGCGGCCGCCGGCTGGGGGGGCGCCGATCCCTCGCCTGCCACTACCGGCACCGGGTCCATCACGATCCCCTGCGTTACCCGGGGCTGCAGGACATCACGGTGCACGTCGATTTCACGGCGCTGGCCCGACGGGCGGACCGCGCCGGCCTGGAGACGCTGGGGTACACCTCGCAGGCGAACTTTCTGCTGAACGCCGGCCTGCTGGACGGGCTGGCGGGTATGCCGCGTGACGGTGGCGAGTACCTGCGCCAGTCGCAGGCGGTGCAGCGGCTCGTGTCCGAGGCCGAGATGGGAGAGCTGTTCAAGGTGATCGCGTTCGGCCGTGGCGTGCGCGGCGCCGGCACGGGCTTCGGTCGCGGCAGTCGGCTCACCGGACTTCACGAACCCGGCGAGGACTGACCGGGCGCTCCGTGTCGCGCCTGACTGCTCCGGAGCGCTCCGGGGCGCGCCGGCCCGGCGGTTCGGCCCGCGGGTTCGCCCCGCCGGTTCGTCCCGCCGGTTCGCCCCGCCGGTTCGTCCCGGCGGGCGCTTCGGCATTCAGGCTGCGTCGCGTGCGCGTTGCGTCTGGAGCGCGGCGCAGACCGCGTCGGTGACCTGGGCGGTGGTGGCCGTGCCGCCGAGATCGCGGGTGTGCAGGGCCTGTGTCGCGGTCACCGTCTCGATCGCCCGCATCAGGCGGTCGGCGGCAGCCTGCCCGCCGGCTGCCAGGCCTCCGGTCAGCTGGTCAGCTGCACGGTGCCGGCGGGCACGCCGGGCCGCG
>JAUIAI010000370.1 GCA_030425615.1 Gammaproteobacteria bacterium | reverse complement strand
GGTGGCGCAGCGCGTGTTCTGGGCCGTGTTCGAGGGGCTGGTCGCGATCGTGCTCCTGGTCGCGGGCGGGCTCGCATCGCTGCAGGCGGCCGCGGTGACCACCGGTCTGCCGTTCGCGATCGTGCTGCTCGTGATGTGTGTGAGTATCGTCAAGGGGCTTTCCCAGGAGCGCAGCGCCTCTCATTGATCCCGGCCACCTCCACCGGGCTTGACTGGAATCAAGCCCGGATCACTTCAGGCTGCATATAGTGCCCGGCGGGATCGCCGGGCACATCGCGCCGGCGGCGGATCGTGGGTCGGATCATGTCCTGGGGAAAGCGCTGGCTGTTCCTCTTGCCGGTCGTTCTGGCGGCAGCCGTTCTGGTGGTGTCGTTTCGAATCAAGAGCGCACCGAGTCGGGATTCCGCTGCGGAACGGGTCACCCCGGTCCGGGTCGTGGGAGTGGTGGCACTTCCGGTGGTGCCGAGGGTCACCGGCTACGGTGCGACACGAGCGGCCCGTTCCTGGGAGGCCGTGGCCGAAGTGGCCGGTCCCGTCACCTGGGTCAGTGACGCTCTCGCGGGCGGGCGCCTCGTGCCCGCGGGCACGCAACTGCTGCGAATCGATGAGTCACGTTACCGTCTGGCACTGACCCAGATCGAGGCACAGCTCGCCGCTCAGGGCGTGCGTGATCGCGCCACACGGGCTTCGCTGGCCATCGAGCGTCGCAGCCAGGAGCTGGCGCGGGCCGATCTCGATCGCAAGCGCCGCCTGGAGGCCCGGGGTGCCTTGCCGGCTGCCGCGCTCGAGGAGGCCGAACGAGCGTTCCTTCGTGGCGAAGTACAGGTGCAGTCGCTCAGCAATGCGCTCTCGGTCTCCGCCGCGGAACGGGACGTCCTGGAGGTGCAGAAGGCGGTCGCGGCACTCGATCTGGAGCGCACACGATTCTCGGCGCCGTTCGACGTGCGGATCGTCGAGCGGCACGTGGATGCCGCGCGCTATGCGAACAAGGGCCAGCTTCTTTTCTCGGGCGATGCCACGGACGCCGTAGAGGTCGTGGCGCGCTTCCCGATCGGCCGACTGGAGCCCTTGCTGCGGGGGATGGATGTCACCGCCGGCTCGGCTGCCGTGAATGACCCCGCGACGTCTCCCGGCTGGCACCGCCTGCGGGCAGTCGTCCGGCTGCGAACACCGACACGGGTCGTTCAGTGGCCCGCGAGGGTGGATCGCATGGCGGGGTTCATCGACCCTCAGACCCAGACCCAGGGCGTGGTCGTGGTGGTCGACGACCCGTACGGCAAGGCGAAGCCGGGAGAACGGCCGCCGCTGGTACGCAATACGCAGGTGGAGGTGGAACTGCGGCGCGACGCGGTTGGGGCGTCTCTCGTGATCCCTGCGGTGGCTTTGCAGCACGAAGCGGTTCGGGTTGTCGGTGCGGAAGGCCGGCTCGAGATCCGGCCGGTCGTTGTCGCCTATCTCCTGGGCAGGGCCGCCGTCATAGAGAGTGGGCTGGTGGCGGGTGAACGCGTCGTGGTCTCCGGCCTTCAGCCCGCCGTGCCGGGGATGGCACTCGAGCCCGTTGACGACGACCGGCTCGCGGCCGATGTCGAAGCGGCGGCCACGGGCAGGTCGGCGCCGTGATCCGATACTTCGCCGGACACCCCACGGCGGCCAATCTGCTCATGCTCGCAATCGCCGCACTCGGTTTGCTCGCGCTGCCCGATCTGCAGAGGGATACCTTCCCCGTGGTGCCCCCGACCGAGGTCGAAGTGCGCATCCGTTACCCGGGCGCCACGCCGGCCGAGGTGGAGGAAGGAATCTGCCTGCCTGCGGAAGATGCGATCGATCTCGTGGCTCGGCTCGAGGAGCTTCGTTGCGATGCGCGTGAAAGTCTGGCCGTCATCACCGCTCGGATGGAAGAGGGGGCCGATATGGACGCCTTCTCCCGGGAGGTCGACGCCCTGATCGGGCGGGTGGACGGGTTTCCCGACAAGGCGGAGTTGCCTTCGGTCGAGGTCCTGGAGCGTGTGGCCAGCGTGGCCGGGGTGATGATCACGGGTGCGATGGCGCCTGCGGAGCTGGCGGCATACGCCGACTCGGTCAAGACACGTCTCGAGCGCGATCCTCGTATCGCCCAGGTGAGGGTGCTCGGTTTCCCGGATCAGGAACTGGTCATCGAGGTGCCGGCCGAGGCCCAGCGACGTTTCAGCCTGGGCATCGCCGACGTTCGTGCGGTGATCGAACGCCAGAGCCTCGATATGCCGGCGGGGATCGTCGGTTCGGCGGATGGCGACTGGACCGTGCGTCTCGCCGGCCAGCGCCGGATGCCTTCGGAGTTCGCTGACCTGGTGATCGTGTCCTCGGTGACCGGCGCGGCCGTTCGACTCGGCGACATCGCGCGGATCTCGACGCGTTTCGACCGGCCGGAAGAGCGAATCTTCTTCAACGGAGAACGGGCGGCCTTGCTGGAGGTCGCGAAAAACGCTTCGCAGGATTCGATCCGTGTCATGGCGGCTCTCCAGGAGAATCTGGAGCGCGAACGGGTAAGGGCGCCGCCGGGCGTGAGCCTCGAGGTCAGTCAGGACGTGACCGCCAATATCCGTGACCGTTTGCGCCTTCTGATCGATAACGGTGTTCAGGGTCTGGCGTTGGTATTCCTGGCGCTCTGGGCGTTCTTCAGCCTGCGATTCAGCTTCTGGGTCGTGATGGGGCTGCCGGTTTCGTTTCTCGGCGCCATCTTCGTGATGCATGCTTTCGGCTACACGCTGAACATGATGACCATGGTCGCCCTGCTCGTGGCCGTAGGGCTGCTGATGGACGACGCCATCGTGATCGCCGAGAACATCGCGGTTCAGGCTCGCAAGGGGGCATCCACCGGACAGGCCGCGGTGCAAGGGACGCTGCAGGTGTTGCCCGGGGTCCTTTCGTCCTTCTTCACCACGGTGGTGATCATGGCGCCGCTCGCCTTCATGGCCGGCAAGATGGGCGCGGTACTCAAGAGCATCCCGGCCGTGCTGATCATCGCGCTGGCGGTCAGCCTCGTCGAGGCGCTGTTCATCCTGCCGGCGCATCTCGCGCACGCCCTGGCCGGGGCGCGGGAGACGCGGACGCCCCGTGTGCGCCGTGCGATCGAGGACGGCTTCGACGTCGTTCGCGACCGCTTGTTCGCCCCGTTGGTGGAGCGGGTCGCAGCGCAGCCGTATCTGACTCTCGGAATCATCGCGGCACTCGTCATCGGTTCGTTCGCGACGATCCCGGCGGGCCTGCTGAAATATCGTGCGCTACCGGAGTTGGAGAGTGATGTCATCCAGGCGCGGATCCTGCTCGCACAGGGTCAGCCGCTGGCGCTTACTGAGGCCGTGGTCGCGCGGGTGGTCCGCGCACTCGAAGGGCTGGACGCAGCCCGTTCGCCGTCACAGCCCGGCGCCCGGCGCCTGGTGCGCAACGTGTCCATTCTCTACGACACCCATGCGGATGCTCACGAGAGCGGACCGCACCTGGCCACGGTAAGCGCCGATCTGCTGCCCGCCACCGTAAGGGTCGACTCGATCGATGAGATCCTCGCCGACTGGCGGGCGCGCACCGGTGATCCTCCCGACGTGCTTTCGCTGAGCTTCACCGACCGCGAGCGCGGGGTGGCAGGCAAGGCGATCGAAGTCCGGCTGCAGGGCGAATCGCTCGACGCGCTGAAGCGGGCCTCGCTAGACCTGCAGCGCTGGCTCGAAGGGTTCGATGGTGTGCTCGATCTCTCGGACGATCTCCGCCTCGGCAAGCCCGGTTGGGTGGTGCGTCCACGCGTTACCGCCGGTGCGCTTGGCCTCACTGCCCGCGACATGGCTGACGAATTGCGCGCTGCCGTCAATGGTTCCACGGCATTGCGGGTTCGCGCCGGCGCCAAATCCCAAGACGTCGTGGTCCGGCTGGCCGACGGTGACGCGGCCGGCATCGACGACATCAGGGATCTGACGGTTCGGGCGGGGGCGGGGGCGTTGGTGCCGTTGTCGGCGGTGGCGGAGATCCTGCCTGAGCAGGGCTATGCCCGCATCCATCGTGTGGACGGTCAGAGGACGGTCACCCTGCAGGGGGCACTCGACACGAACGTCGCGCATGCCCGCGAGCTGGTGGCCATGACCCGTACCGTGTTCCTGCCAGGGTTCCGCGAGCGACATCCGGAGGTCGGTGTCTCCTTCGTGGGGCAGGAGCGGGAGACCGCGACCACTTCTGCTTCGTTGCAGAAGAACGTCCTGATCGGCCTGATCGGCGTCTTTCTGATCCTCGCGTTCCAGTTTCGCAGTTACGTACAACCGCTCGCCGTGTTGCTTTCCGTACCCACGGGCTTCATCGGCGTCGTCTGGGGTCATCTGGCAATGGGCCTGGAACTGTCCATGCCGAGTCTCGTGGGCCTTGCCACGCTGACCGGTATCGTCGTGAACGACAGTATCCTGCTCGTGGGTTTCGTGCGC